>JANPDA010000459.1:0-12738 GCA_031431235.1 Hyphomicrobiaceae bacterium | reverse complement strand
CTGTCGCAGAGCAAGGGCTACATCGGCGAGAAGCACGACCCCGAGACCGGGCTCATCTACCTCAACGCCCGCTACTACGACCCGACGATTGCGATCGCCGCGATCTCGACGTTCACATCGGGCACCGGGAAGGCTACCACGATCGCGGCATTGGTCGGCCGGATGTTGCCGAAGATCTCGCCGAGCACCGGCCCGATCGTCTGGAAAATCTCCGGCGCCGTCACGTAGGTCGTGATCTGCACCACATCCTTCAGCGAGGCCCCGGCTTTGGCGAGCGCGGGCTCCATGTTGCGGATGATCTGGCGCAGCTGCTCGCACGGGTCGGGCGAGATCTTGCCCGTCTGATAGTCCATCCCGACCGTCCCCGAGACGAACACCATCTCGCCGACCTTGACGGCGCGGCTGTAGCCGAACTTCGCCTCGAAGCTCGATCCCGACGAGATGTTCTGCCGTTTGGCCATGTCGCTTTCTCCCTCAATCGGCTCGACCGCGGCCGAGCGCTTCCTTCGTCAGCTCGTTGGCCGGCCACCATGGCATGTGCAGGTCGAGCCAACCCGACATCCGGCCGCAATAGAGCACCGTCTCGGCGAGCGCATCCCCAACCGGAACAGTGTCGTCCCAGAGCGCCGCAATGGCTTCACCCAGATGGGTGCCCGACGCCTGCATTTGCGCAAAGCCCGCGATCCGGGCGATCGCAAGCTCGATCGTCGCGATCGCGATCTGGCGCTTCTCGAGCTCGCTCCAGCGCTGCTGATCGTTCCACAACCGCCAAGTGATCTCATGCGTGTGCCGGAACGCGCCTTCAGCCGTGACGAGCGGGCCGAACGGGATGTTGAGCCCCTCGCGGGCGAGCAGGGTAGCCACCTCCGGCGGCTCGCCGCGCCAAGCCTCCAGCCGCGCCCGGCGCAGCTTCGACAGCGGATCGCACCCCTCCGGTAGCGCCGCCAGCGTGGAGCCGGCAACGCCTTCGAGGCCGATCCAAGCCGTGAACACCTTGCTGCCATGCTCGCGACGCTGGCGGTCGGCGTAGGCCTTCAGCCAGCCGATATCGCCTTCGAGCCGCCCGAGCACGCTGACTGCGGCCGTCTCGGCCTGCAGCTCGTCGTAGATGATCTCCAGATACTGGCGGTCGGGCCAGTAGAGGAACGTGCCGGGCGCGAGCCTGTGAATGTCGGTTTCCGTCTCCAACCGTGCCAGCAGTGGCGAGGGCCAGTAGATATGGCAACCGGCGATCTTGGCGCAATGGATGGTGATCGCTTGCGGCAACAGCGTTTTCAGCTGGGCAACAGCTCGCGGCGCGCAGGTCGCATCGAGCGCAATCCGGTAGTCTGTCCCCTCGCAGCGAAAGATCATCCTGCCCGACACCAACCTGCTCCCTCGTCACGTGATAGTTATCTGCTGGCGGACCAATCGCTTGCATATCTGCGGCCGAGCGATCATCTGATATAACGTATAACCTGCCGCGGCCCGCTGCCAAGTCGCACTGCGGACAGCAGCCATGCCCGACCCAGGGATACAAAGATGTCGAGAGCCCTGCAGCGCATCAAACCGCTCGAGCGTAACGAGACCCTCGCCGGCCGCGCCCACGACGAGTTGCGCACGGCGATCATGGCCGGCCGCTTCCGGCCTGGCGAGAAGCTCACGATCCGTGCGGTTGCAGCGGCTCTGGAAATCAGCCTGACGCCAGCGCGCGAGGCGCTTTTCAACCTCGTTGCCGAAGGCGCGCTCGAGAGCGGTCCCAATGGCTCGGTGCACGTGCCGACCCTCGACGAGGCGCGCATCACCGAGATCACGCGGATCCGCCTCGCGCTCGAAGGTCTGGCGGCGCGCGAGGCCGCACTGCTGATGGACGACGCCGCGATCGAGGACGCCAGGCGGCTCAATGATCTGATCATCAAGGCCGATCGCAAGCAGGACTATGCGGCGGTGATCCGGCACAACTGGCAGTTCCATTTCCGCATCTACGAGTGCGCGCGCATGCCGGTGCTGGTGCGCATGATGGAAGGCTGCTGGCTGAAGACTGGCGCTTATCTGAACCTGATCTATCCCGAGTTTGGCCGCTTGGAGGATGGCATGAGGAACCACGCGGCCATTGTGCGGGCGATCGAGCGGCGCGACCCGGTGGCGCTCGAGACGGCGATCCGGCGCGACATCGAGTTTGCCGCAAGAATCCTCGCCAAAGCCATTCGCGCCGAGCCCGAGCTGCAATAGCACGAAGCCAACAGCCCGACGCCCGCCTGCACGGCCGTGACGATCGATCGATATGAATTGTGCCAGTCGCCAGAGCCATTGGAGCGGGCGGAGGGAATCGAACCCTCGTATGCAGCTTGGGAAGCTGCCGTTCTGCCATTGAACTACGCCCGCATCAGGCCGGCGCCGAAGCTAGCACAGCATGCGCGAGCGTCAAGGCACCGCCAACGCAAACGCCGCGCGCCGCCTCAATCCAGCACGATCATGTGGTTGGGCAGCTCGTCGGCATTGCCGGTGCCGGGCGGGAAATGGCTGGCGAGCAGCTTGCCTGTCGCCTCGATCGCCGCGTGAAAACCTCGGCTAGCCTCGTTCTCGCCGAGATCGGCGACGAGGCGGTCGACGATGCCCTGCCAGACCTCATCGCCGACCTTCAGGCGGACCTCCTGATCGGCAATGATCTCCACATAGCGCTCGGCTGCGGACACGAAAATCAGGACGCCGGTGCGGCCGCGCGTGGTGTGCAGGTTCTGGGCGAGGAATTGCTCGACGGCCCGCCGATGGGACCGCGATCGCTTGACCGACCCTGGCACCAGGGCATACCGCAGCGGCCGCGTATAACATACCAGCGACACCACCAGGAACACGATCAACTGCACCGCGTAGATGGTCTGCACCGGTAGCCAGGTGAAGAAGACGAGCGGCCACGGCACCAGCAGTGCGACAATGGCCGCCCACAGGATGGGCGCATAGGTATAGGAATCGCTTTCCGCTGCCAGCACCGCGATGATCTCCCCGCTGGTCTGGCGCTCGACGGAGCTGATCGCCTCGGCAATCCGCTTTCGCTCGACGTCGGTCAGCATCTTTGTCGATCCCTTCGCTACCAGCTGCCCGAGGAGCCGCCGCCGCCGAAGCTGCCACCCCCGCCACCCCAGCTGCCCCCGCCACCGCTGCCACCGCTCCATCCGCCCGATCCACCCCAGCCCCCGGGCAGGAAAACCGGATCATTGCCCGAGCGCGACCGTCGGCTGCTGCCCTTGGCTCCGAGCTGGCGTTGCTCGCGGGCCGCACGATGGGCGCGCCAGATCGAGTAGAGCACGACCCCAAGCCAGATCAGCAGAAACACCAGTGCCACCCAATCGAGCTCGCTGGGTTTTTCGACGAGCCGCTGGCCGACCTCGGCCGCATTGCCGCCGAGCACTTGGGCGACCTCGTCCACCCCCGCCTCGATGCCGCCCGCGAAATCGCCCCGGCGGAACCGCGGCAGGATCGTGCGCTCGATGATCGCTTTCGTGAGCGCATCCGTCAGCGTCGGCTCGAGACCGCGACCGACCTCGATCCGGGTCTTGCGGTCATTGGGAGCCACGATCAGCAGCACACCATCGTCGGCATCCTTGCGGCCGATGCCCCAGTGCCGGCCGAGCTTGTAGCCGAGCTCCTCGATCTCGTAGCCCTGCAGCGAGCCGAGCGTCACCACGACGACTTGGGCGCCCGATGTCTCCTCGATGCCTGCGAGCTTGGCCGAGATCGCCGCCCGCTGGGCCGAAGAGAGCAGCCCCGCCTCGTCGACCACGCGGCCGACAAGCGCGGGGTACACCGGCTCGGCTCCCACCGGCGGCGCGGCGAGCAACGCCGCCAGCACGAGCGCAAGCACGACTGCCAGCCTCGGCGCCGCCATATGAGATAGAGTTGGTCGATCCCCCCTCCGTCTTCCCGGCGCCGCGCGAGCGGCAGTCGGGACCCAGGGATCGAGACCACGATCGGCTGCCGCATCGGGCACTGGGTCCCGGCACGCGGGCGGGCGAAACGCCGTGCACGACATCTCGACCTCGAGCCTCGCCCGCGGCCGGGAAAGCGGGAGCTGATCGACCGGAGTCGGCATCAGACCCTGCCGCCCGTCCTCAGCTGGCCGAGGACCGCTCACAGGAGGAGCTCCAGGGCCGGGTTCAATTGAACTCGACCTTGGGCACCTTGCCTTCCTCCTCGGTGATCGTGAAGCTCGCCATCTCGCGGGCGTCGGGATAGAGGAAGGACCGCCACCAGCGGCCGGGAATGGTCTTCAACTCGGTGTTGTAGACCTGCACCGATTGGATGTAGTCACGCCGGGCGATCGCAATCCGGTTCTCGGAGCCCTCGAGCTGGGATTGGAGCTGCAGGAAATTCTGACTGGCTTTCAAGTCGGGATAGCTCTCCGTGACGACCAGCAACCGCGCCAGCGCGCCCCCGAGCGCGCCTTGCGCGTCGAGAAATTTCTTCATCGCCTCCGGATTGCTCACAACGTCGGGAGGCAGCTGCACCTGGGTCGCCTTGGCACGCGCTTCCACCACCTCGTTCAGCACTTTGCGCTCGAAGTTGGCATAGCCCTTGACCGTGTTGACGAGGTTGTCGGTCAGGTCGGCGCGGCGCTTGTACTGGTTCTGGACCTCGGACCAGGCCGCCTTGGCCTGCTCCTCGAATGTCGGGATGTTGTTGACGCCGCACCCCGCGAGTGGTCCCACCGAAAAGCCGACCAAGCCCACCAGCAGGAGCAGTCGTGCGATGCCGACGAAAGAGCGGCTCATGCTGTGATCCTCCACATTTCCCCCGACCGGCGCGGGATGTCATCCCGGGCCATGCCATCTATGGTCCACCGGCCCGGTGCGCAAGCCATTTCCGCGCAATCCCCTGCTCGCTCCACTTGCCGTTTGCCATATCGCCGCATTGACCATTGGCCGCGGTAGGGCCTTATGGGAGGCTTGGCTTTCCATTCGACTGCTCCGAAATCGATTTGCCCGGCCTCCGACCCTGCATCGCCGTTTCCCGCGCATCGTCTGCGCGCCCCATGAGCCCAATCGATGTCGTTCGATCTGCCGATCTATCTGCCGATTGCCGAGATCTCCATCAATGCGCTGCTCATCCTGGCGATGGGCGGCGTGGTGGGGTTCCTGTCGGGGTTGTTCGGCGTTGGCGGCGGGTTTCTGGTGACGCCGCTTTTGATCTTCTCGGGTGTTCCCCCGGCCGTCGCGGTCGCCTCGGGCGCCAATCAGGTGGTCGCCTCCTCGGTTTCGGGTGCGCTCGCCCAATGGCGGCGCGGCAATGTCGACGTCAAGCTCGGCACCGTCATGTTGACAGGGGGCATTCTGGGATCGAGCGCCGGCGTGCAGGTCGTGCGGATCTTGCGCGAGCTCGGCCAGGTCGAGCTTTTCATCTCGCTCACCTACGTGACCTTTCTCGGCGTGATCGGCGCGCTGATGCTGGTGGAGAGCATCAACTCGATCCTGCGCAGCCGCTATGGCACGCCGGCTCCGGCCCGCCGCTCGGCTCAGCATAGCTGGCTGCACCGGCTGCCGCTGAAGCAGCGCTTCCATCGCTCCAAGCTCTACATCAGCGCCATTCCTCCCTTCGTGATCGGCATATTCGTCGGTCTGTTGTCGGCGATCATGGGCGTGGGCGGCGGCTTCGTGATCGTGCCGGCGATGATCTATCTGCTGCGGGTGCCGACCAACGTCGTTTTCGGCACGTCGTTGTTCCAGACGATCTTCGTCACGGCCTTCACCACCATCATGCACGCCTATGAGAACCAGACCGTGGACGCGGTGCTCGCGTGCCTCTTGATCGTCAGCAGCGTTATCGGGGCCCAGTTCGGGGTGCGAGCCAGCCAGGCGCTGAAAGGCGAGCAGTTGCGGGCAATGCTCGCCGTGATCGTGTTGGGGGTTGCCGTTCGGCTCGCCTTCGACCTCGTCTCGCGGCCCAGCGACATGTTCTCGCTCGCGCCGATCGAGGTCGGGCCATGAGGCAGCGCCTGCCGCTCATGCTGTCGCTTGTGACGATGCCGGCGATATTTCTCGCCTCGCTGGCCGCGATCCCCGTCACGCTTGCGCAGACGGCTCCCGCTGTCGAGGCGCCAGTTGCCGCCGCGCCCGCCGAGCGCAGGGAGACGATCGAAGCCGACGTCTCGACCCGCACGATCGCGATCGGTACCAATTTCACCGGCATCCGCGTGGTGATCTTCGGGACGGTCGAGAACAGCCGGCAGACCAAGCCCGACGAGGGTGTCTACGACGTTGCAGTCGTGATCGCCGGGCCAAAGCAGAGTATCATCGCCCGCCAGAAATCCAATGTCGGTGGCCTCTGGATCAATACCAGCTCGGTGCGCTTCAAGGACGTTCCGAGCTACTACAAGGTCATCACCACCCGTCCGGTCGATCGCATTGCGCCCAAGCCCGTGCTCTACCAGCAGGGGATCGGTTTCGAGAACATGCGATTTGCAACGATCGACAAGATCGGCGTCAAGGAGCTTGAGGACTTCCGCGACTCGATCGTGCGCATCAAGAAGCAGCAGAACCTGTTCCAGGAGGAGGAGCGGGGCGTCGAGTTCATCGGCCGCAGCCTCTTCCGCGCAACTGTCGACCTGCCGGCCAACGTGTCGATCGGCGACTTCACCGCTTTCATCTATCTGTTCCGCGACGGCGAGCTGCTGTCGAGCTTCAAGACCCAGCTCGGTCTCGAGCGCGCGGGCATCGAGCGCAGCATCCACGAGCTCGCGTTCGCCATGCCCTTTCTCTATGGCTGCCTCTCGGTCGCCATGGCGCTGATCGCCGGGCTGGTGGCAACGGTGATCTTCCGCAAGGACTGATGGTCAGCTCCGCAACCGACACCGGCAACGCCATATCCCGGCTCAGGAGTCGGCCCTGGCCTTTCCGCGGACGATCTCGTCGCCCAGATCCTTCGGGCGGTCGTCCTCGCCCTCGGTGTCGGCGAGTATGCTGACCGGCAGGTCGCGCCCGCGCGCCACATAGATCACCTCGACCGGCGCCGTGACACCACGCACGGTGACCGTCTCGGACGCGCCTGCCTCGACGTCGCGCCAGCCGGCGTAGCGGGCTGCATCCTTGGACACGACGATCTGCACACCCCTCTCCTTGGCAAGCGATTCGAGCCGGCTCGCCACGTTGACGGCGGTGCCGATCACCGTCAGGTCGACAGACTCGCCATAGCCGATGCGCCCCAGCAGCAGTGGGCCGCCATGGATGCCGATGCCCACCCGCAAGGGCACACCCAGCTCGGTCGCGAGCTTTGCGTTCACATGGTCGAGCGCCAGATCGATCGCTCTGGCCGCCCTGAGCGCCTGCCTGCACCCGGCCTCGACGCCATGCCGCTGCCCGAACACGGCAAGCAGCCCATCGCCCAGGAACTTGTCGATCCAGCCGCCATGCGCCGCAATCGAGGCCCCTGTCGCTGCGAAGAACTCGTTCAGCAGGAACACGAGATCGTAGGGCAGCCGGTTCTGCGACAACGTGGTGAAATCGCGCATGTCGAGGAACATGACCGCGAGCGATTTCTCCACGCCTGCCGAATCCGTCTCCGCCAAATCGGCCGACTGCGGCCCCGTGCTCGCCGGCCGAAGCAGCCGCGTCACTGTGATCGAATCGCTCGGGCGGATCTGGCAGGCGAGCCGGACGTTGTGCGGTGCGCCGATGCTCGCCAGTGTGAAGTGCTCCGGGAACGCCGGCGGCGGCAACGTGCTCGCCCCGTGCTCGATACGGACCCGGCACGTCGAGCAGCGCGCCCTGCCGCCGCAGACCGAAGCGTGCGGCACCTTGTTCTGCCGGCTGATCTCGAGCAGCGTCGGCCCCTGGGAGGCGCGAATTGTCGGGCCACCTAGATATTTGATCGAAAGCTTTGGGCCAGAATTGCGTGCGTAGAACCGCCACGCGATGATCGCGGCGACCAGGGCGAGCGCGCAACCGAACACGATCCGGATCTTGAAGCGGTAGTCGGCGATCACCGCTGCGTCGGCATCGTTGGGCCAATGCGTCAGCCCTTTGACCGTCGCCAGCATGTCCGGGTTCTGGATCAGCTGGGCAACCGCCCGTCCCGCCACCATGAAGCCGCCGAGCGCCATCAGCGGCACGGCAATCGCGACCAGCAGCAGACCGGGCTGGGCGGTCCGATAGGGCCCATAAAGCCGAAGCCAGTAGTGGATCCCGATGCAGCCATGAATCCAGACCATCAGCAACAGCGAGCTCTGCAGCACCGCACTCGCCGGCCACAGCTTTGCCAGCTCATAGAGGTAGCTGTCCTGGACACCGAAGAACGTGTTGGCGATCCGCGTGTTGACGATGTGGGGCAGCAGCAGGAACGGTATGGCGAGGCCGAGCGCGATCTGAACGAGCTCCCAGGCGGGCAATCGTAGCGTCGATCGGGTCGCGAGCTTGGCGAGACCGAGCCCCATATGGGTCAGCAGCGCGGCGAGCAAGATGATCGTGCCGGGCCAGGAGCGGGTCACGACCATCCGCCACTGCTGCACCTCGTGCATGGTTTCGAGGTCGACGAGCCCCAGCGCGTGATTGAGGAAATGTGTCGTCGCGAACGCGAACAGGATCAACCCCGATGCGAGGCGGACCTTTTGAATGTTCGCGCCCCGTTTGAGGACATGCATGCCGTGTGCTCCAGCCAGAAGCACCATCCCTAGCACATTCCGCGCCGCATTTCTGCCCGTCCCGTGCCGTTTCCGGCGGCAGTTGCGCCGATCGCCGACCTCGCTCCGGCAAGGCGCCCCAAACCGGCACGGCGCTTAAGCCAATTTTAGGGATTCTATCCCAAAGTTCCTGACGAAGGGCAGCTCCGGGCATGACGCCCGCTGCAAGGCCGGCATGTCGCTGGCCACCAATTTACAAGGGGACTGACATGAAGATTTGGCCCTCCGCTTTGTTCGGCATCGCGCTCGGTCTGGGGGCTGTCGCTCCCGCTGGCGCCGCCGATCTGGGATCTGGCGAGTGGAGCATGAAGGACGGCCCGCAATCGATGCCGCTCCAGGCCCGCTGGTACCTCCGTGGCGATCTCGGCTACGCGTTCCATGACGATCCGGACATGATCGAGGACGGCGTCTTTACGGCGAGCGAGACCTCGATCGACGATACCTGGACGATCGGTGGCGGCATCGGCCTCTACTTCTCCTCGAACCTGCGCGGCGACGTCACCGTCGACTACCGCAACGATGCCGAGGTTTCCGGTACGCTCGACGATTCCGCGATCGGTCCCGGCAGCCGCACATTCGATCTGTCGAGCACGGTCGTTCTCGCCAACCTCTACTACGACTTCAATCGGAATTCGGGCTTCACACCCTATGTAGGCGCCGGCATCGGCTGGACCAACAACCAGACCCACGACGGCCTCGCGACCGATCTCTGCGGCTGCACCTTCACGATCGCCGGCGCAACCGAGTCCGATATGGCAGCGGCCCTGATGGTCGGCGCGAGCATCGACCTGTCGGGCGATCGTGGCGGCTACAGCGGCAGCATCAAGGACGGCAACATCGCGACGCCTTCCGAGCGCGGCCTCATGCTCGATGTCGGCTATCGCTTCCTCTATCTGGGCGACGCGTCCACGGGCGAGGTGCTCGACTCCTATGCCGTCCCGGTTGCCGATGACCCGGTCATCGAGGACATCCACGCCCACGAGTTCCGCGTCGGCCTGCGCTACGACATCTGGTAAGCGGCTTCCCGGATCGCTCCGGAGCCAGACGGGGGGCGGGCGAAAGCCCGCCCTTTCGCTTTCCGTGCCAACCCTATTCGGCGAAGTGCCGTGCCCGCCATTCGAGCGCGGCGCCCAGGCCATCGCGCTCGGCGATCTGCATGAACGCACTGCCATGCTCGGTCGTGGCCGCATAGAGCGGCGCGATCGCGTCGAGGCCAGCTTCGATCGCGCGTCTGAATCCGGCTGCGTCCGCCCCGCGGTTGATCGCGCGTTTCGTCATCACCAACGCTTCTGCATCGACCTGGGCGAGGCGCCGCGCATACTTCAAAGTCGCCTCAACCAACTCCGCTCGCGGCACGACGCGGTTGACCATACCGAGCTCGAGGGCCTTCTTCGCATCGATTGTGTCGCCGAAATAGAGCAACTCTCTCGCCCGCTTCGAGCCGACGATCCAGGGCAGTACGAAGGCCGGGCCGGAATTCGCAAACCGCACCTCGGGCTCGCCGAACACGGCATCATCGGCCGCGATCGTCAAATCGCAGAACAGCGACAGCTCGCAACCCCCGCCGAGCACATGCCCCTGTACCGAGGCGACCACCGGTTTCGAGAGGTTCCATGGCATCAACTCGAGCTCGACGCACTCCTTCAGCGCCTCGTGCCAATTGAGCGCGGCGTCCTGCCAGCGCTTGGGCAGAGCGAAGCCGCCGCCGATGTCGTAGCCGACACAGAAGCTGCGGCCCTCCGCGCGCAGGACGATCACGCTCGTCGCCGGATCGGCATCGGCCTGGCGGAACGCAGTCATCAGTCCCTTCAGCAGCTCGCCACTGATGGCGTTCAGCTTCTCGGGACGATTGAGCGTGACGAGGCTGACGCGCCCGTCGGTCTCGGTCTTGACGATCGGCTCGGCCATGGTGGGGCTCCTCTAGCGGTAGACGACCCCAGGCAGCACGCACAGCATCTCGAACAGCAGATTGGCTGCGAGCAGCGCGGTGTTGCCCGAGGTGTCATAGGGCGGCGAGACCTCGACCAGATCGCAGCCGACCAGATTGAGGCCACGGCAGCCGCGAATGAGCTCGAGCGCCTGGATGATGGTGAGGCCGCCCGGTTCCGGCGAGCCGTTGCCGGGAGCGGCACCAGGGTCGAGGGAGTCGATGTCGAAGGTCAGGTAGACGGGTCCCTTGCCCATCTGGGCATGGACCTCTTTGGCCAGCGGAGCCAGCGACTTGTGCCAGCACTCCTCGGCCTGAACGACGCGGAATCCTCGACCCCGTGGCCAGTCGAAATCCTCCGCCGCATACCCCGTGCCGCGCAACCCGATCTGGGCGACCCGCTTCTTGTCGAGCAGCCCCTCCTCGGCCGCGCGCCGGAACGGCGTGCCATGGGCAATCTTCTCGCCGAACATGGTGTCGTTGATATCGGCGTGGGCATCGATGTGGATCATCCCCACCGGCCCGTGCTTGGCCGCCATCGCGCGCAGGATCGGCAGTGTCAGCGTATGGTCGCCGCCGAGCGTCAGGGGAATCGCCCCTTCGGCGAGGATCCCCTTCATGTGGCGCTCGATGATGCGGACGCTGTCCTTCAGGTCATAGGGGTTGACCGGCACGTCGCCGACGTCGGCAACCGCCAGCACGTCGAAAGGCGCTGCGCGCGTGCCCATGTTGTAGGGGCGCAGGAAGGCCGACTCCTGCCGGATCTGGCGGGGTCCAAAGCGGCAGCCCGACCGGTTCGAGGTGCCGATGTCGAGTGGCACGCCGAGGAAGCAGGCATCGAGCCCCGCCGCGCTCTCCTTCAGTGGCAGCCGCATCATCGTATAGGGACCACCGAAGCGCGGCATCTCGTTGCCGCCGAGTGGCTGATAGAGCGTCTTGGTGATCGGTTTTTTGGCCACGGTGCTTGCCTCGATTCAGCCGTTGAAGTCTTTCGCCCGATGCACCTCGCGCCCACCGAGCAGGGTGAGCTGCACTTGCGTTGCAGCGATCTCGTAGGGATCGACCGCGAAGATGTCGCGATCGAGCACGATCAGGTCGGCGTACTTGCCGACGCCGAGGGTCCCCGTGTCCTCGCTCCGCCAGGCCGACGCGGCCGCATAGGTCGTGTAGCCACGCACGGCTTGCTCGATGGTGATGCGCTCCTCGGGGATGAAGACCGGATGCTCACGACCCTTCCCCTCGGGCTGGCGCGTCACCGCCGTCTGCATGATCGGGAATGGGTTCAAGGTCGATACGCCCCAGTCGCTCGAGAGAGTGTAGGGCGCGCCGGCATCGATCAGCGAGCGGAAGGCGTACATCCAGCGACCGCGCTGCTCCCCCATCATCGGCAATGCAATTTCGGTCACCGACGGCTCCGAGCGCGCCCACAAAGGCTGCGTATTGGCGACGACGCCGAGCTGCCGGAAGCGCGGGATATCGGCCGGGTCGAGCGCTTGCACATGAGCGAGCTGATGCAGGCTCGGCCATTCGCCGTTCTCGGCTCGCGCAGCTTCCAGGCAGTCGAGCGAGACCTGTGCCGCGTGATCGCCGATCACATGCACGTGGATCTGGAAACGCGCCGCATCGAAGGCAATGAACAGCTCGCGCAGATGGTTCTCGCCAAACATCAGGGGCGCATTGCCGCCCTTCTCGTCCGAGTAAGGCTCGATCATCGCGGCGGTGCGATTTTCGAACACGCCGTCGAGGAAGAACTTCGCCGAGTGCATGTGGACCATCGGGCTGCGGCTGTCGCGGCGCAGCGCCTTCAGCCGCTGGAGCGAGGCGCCGACCGTGTCCTCCGGCTTCACGAGGCCAGTTGCCGCGACCCGCACCGTCAGCTCACCGGCCTTGTCGAGCGCGTTGTAGACGCGCATGTGACGCTCCTCGACCAGCGCATCGAGCACGCCGGTGATGCCATGCGTGTTGCAGAGCTTCTGGCCATAGCGAACGCCGGTCGCGTAGTCGGCATCGGTCCGCTCAGGCATGCGTTCGACAACCCAATGGATCGCGGTCTCGTAGAGGAGGCCGGTCGGATTGCCCTTCTTGTCGCGCACGAAGCTGCCGTTATGGGGATCCTTGGTCGCGCGGTCGAGCCCTGCCGCCGCCATCGCCTTCGTGCTCACGC
>JANPDA010000458.1:0-2861 GCA_031431235.1 Hyphomicrobiaceae bacterium | reverse complement strand
ACCAGCGCCTCGGTGGACTTTGTTGTCATGTCGGCTCCCTCGCGTGATGGCCGCCGTCATAGCAGCGCGGCGCGCGGCCCGCCACGCTTGGACGAGGGAGAGGCGCGAAAAAACGGGGACAGTGTCAGACACCGGCATGCCTGTGCGCACACACTCCGCGTTGTGATAGGACACTTCCTCAGTGCTCGTATGAGCCCCGGCGCGATTATCGCTCCGGCCCGGCTCGAGGGAGGATCGGATGCTCTGGCGCACCCTGGCAATCGCAGCCATTGCCCTGACGATGGCCGTCGCGCCGGTCGAAGCGGCCCGCAAGTCCACGCCAAAATCCGTCGACCCCTACAAGGACATGGAGGCGATGCGCTTCACCATCGTGGGCAATGCCGAGCCCGGCTGCGAGCCTCATTGCGCTGAATGGATCGCTGCCGATGGCGATATCGTGGAGGGTTCGGCCTCGGCCTTTCGCAAGATTCTCAAAGCCGCCGGCAACCGTAAGCTGCCAATTCTCATAAACTCACGCGGCGGCTCGGTGCAGGATGCCCTCGCCATCGGCCGCCTGATCCGCGACAAGGGCCTCGATGTTGCGGTCTCCAGGACCGACTTCGAGCCGTGCGCGAAGGGGATCAAGGCGTGCAAGGACGGCCGCTCGGTGAAGGGCTCGAAGGGCCGGCCGAACTCGCTGCAGGCCTTCTGCGCCTCCTCCTGCGCGTTCATTCTCGCCGGCGGTGTCAGACGGCTGTCGACGTCGTGGTCTGGCATCGGCGTCCATCAGCTGAAGACGTTCCAGACGCTGGTGCGGGTGCGGCGCACCTTCAGGATCGAGACGCGACGAGACAGCAAGGGTCGGCTCACGCGCAAGAAAAAGCTCGTCGGCGAGAAGCGGCTGTCGAGCACGACGCGCGAGGCCAAGACGACCGACAAAACCTATGATCCAGTCGAGCAATACCTCGACCAGACCGGCATCGGATCCTCGCTGATGGAGATCATCCGCGCCACGCCCAACGAGGGCATCCATTGGTTGACGCCAGACGAGGCGCGCACCACGCGGATGGTGACGGAGGCTGTGAGCGCGGAGTTTCTGATCGCCGAGGTCGAGGCCAAGTCGGCGGCAACCGCGCCAGCTGTGGCTGCAAGCCTCCTCGCCTCGATTCCGAATGCGAAGATCTCGGCTTCCGCGTCCTTGCGGCTCGGGCCGTTCATGACCAAGGAGATCGATGCCGCAATCACCCTCTCCCATGGCGGGCAAGATCGACCGATCCGTGCCGAGATTGCGCTATCGCAAGCCAAGCGATCGATTGGCACGCGGGAGATCGAGGCCCATGTCGTGCTCGGGAATGGGCGCAAGGTGGAAGCCGTCAACGACACCGCTTACTTTCCCGATGGGACGCTCGCAGTCAGCATTCCACCATCATGGTTTTGCGAGGCCAATGGTGGCGTCCAGGCGATCAGGATCGTGCTCGACGCCAAGTACAGCAATAGCCTCTCGACGCAGACATCCACCGTGATCCACGTCGCGCGCTTTGAAAATGCCGCCGCGCTGCTGGCCTCGGCGTGTCCGGTGGGGCGGTAGTTGCCAGCCAGAAGCCGCCAAGTGCCAGGCACCGGCAACGGCCCCGCACCCTCCGGCCTCGCCTTACTTCCTTAGGTCCATGCGCGCGAGACTCCCTGGCCAGCCCAGCACAGCGTCATCCGCGGTGATCAGCGTCAGGTCATGATGTGCCGCGGTGGCTACAATGATCCGGTCGGCAGGATCGCCATGAAACCCATCGAGCGACTCAGCCCTGATCGCGATGTCCCCCGTCACGGGAAGCTCGGATAGCCCAACTGAAAGAACCTGTCGCCGCCACTCGTGGGTGGGAACCGATAGATCGAGGCGCCGCTTGCGAGCGAGCATGGCAATTTCCCAGAAGGTAAAGGCACTGACGAGGACACGGGCGCTGGACCATGCCTCGTCGATGGCGCTCCGCGTCCCTGGCCCGAAACGGGGCTCGCCGCGCACAATCCAGATCAGCGCATGGGTGTCCAACAGTATGGCTGAAGTCATTTGATCTGGGGCCCGGCCGCTTGTCCTCGCACGCGATCGAGCTTTGCCAGCAGACCTTGCTCCCACGCAGCGAGCTCGGTGTCGTCGATAGCGCTCAGCAGCGTGTCGGCAGGATCGCTAACGGCGATCGTCCCCTGCATGCACCCGAACGGGCTCGCGACCCGTTGCACGAATGGAGCGAGTGTCGCGATCGGCTCGCCGTGCTTGGTGATGACGATGGTCTCGCCGGACATAGCGACCTGATCGAGCAGCTGGGCGCCACTCGACAGCAATTCGTCGGCGGTAACGGTTCTGGACACAGCTGCAATCCTTACCATGCGCTGCTTGTCCCTACCACGCTTGTGGTGTGCGGGACAGAGTGCACCTCCTGAGCAGATAGCACCCCGGTGTCAGGCGCCGGCAACGGCCATCATCCATCCGGCATCCCCGCGCGAGGTGCCCGGCACCCTCCAGCCTCGCCCTCACACGCAATGGAGCGGCGCCGAAGCGCCGCCGCCGCCTCAGCAGCTGTAATACATGTCGAGCCCGACCGGGTGCGGGGCCGTCTCGAAGCGCTCGACCTCGGCCATCTTCAGCTCGATGGTGCCGTCGATGAAGTCGTCGGTGAAGACGCCGCCCTTCTTCAGGAAGTCCCGGCCCTTGTCGAGGTGCTCCATCGCCTCGCGCAAGGGGCAGACTTGGGGGATCTGCTTCAACTCGGCCGGCGGCAGGTCGAAGAGGTTCTTGTCCATGGCTTCGCCCGGATTGATCTTGTTAGTCACGCCCGTTGGCCGTGATCACGATCCGATCCTCGGCGAGCGCACGAGCGACGATTTGGTCA
>JANPDA010000457.1:0-3603 GCA_031431235.1 Hyphomicrobiaceae bacterium | reverse complement strand
CACGACCTCGCACCGGTGCGACGGCAGGCGGACGCGATCAGGGTCGAGAGGATCAGCGCGTAGGTGGCGTGACGGGGGATCGGGTTCCGACCCCTTGGCCTCAACGGGTCCGATTCCGCGTTGCGAAACTTATCCCCGCTCTCGCCATTGCGCCTACACTCTCCCGATCCCCGCCATGCAGGGGCCGGAAACGCGCGCTGGCGTCTCGGGTGGCGGGGAGCGTCGGCAAGGGCCGGGACATAAGCTATCCCGGGTCGGGCTGCCGTTCGGGCATGTGCACGTTGCAAACGGCCCGAGCTACTCTCCGCCAGGGATGCAGCGGAGCCGGGAGCCGGAAGGCACCCGATGGCGGCGGAAGCACCCTTCCGGCAGCGGCGGAGCGGCACCGGCCGCATCCAAAATCATCTCCAGGGCCGGCCGTTCCGCCCCCTGCTCCTCACTCTGCGCCTGTGCTGCGGGCAGCGGAGCGTGCCGCGCGTTTCGAGGCTCGCCAACGGCATTGCCCACCCCGTCATCGCCCCGACACACTTCCGCCCCAGCTTGCCTTCATCGGTCCTTGTGAGGACAAATGCCCGGAAGGAGGCTATTGAGGGCGAGCCGCCCAAAACCGTCGGCGCCTGACCACGCAATCGTTCCGCATCTAGGGAGCCCATGCCCATGAGATTGACCGTCGCCATGCTCGCCAGCCTGCCGCTGGTCATTGCCGTCGCCACGCCAGCCCTTGCCAACAAGATCAACACCGGGGGCGAGAAGGGCGCCTATCATTCGACCTTCTGCCCCCAGCTCGCCGCCGAGCTCGCCAAGTCGAAATTCGACTATGCCTGCTCGACCTCGAACGGCTCACGCGAGAACATCCGTCGTGTGAGCGGGGACGCCGCCCAGATCGGGTTCTCGCAGCTCGACGTGTTCCAGCTCGAGATGGAGGCGACGGGTGCCGCCAAGGACTACACGGTGCTGCGTTCCGACCTCGGACGCGAATGCCTTTTCATCGTCACGCGCAATCAGGACATCACCAACTATGGTGAGGTCGTCGCGCTCGCCGACCAGCTCCGCTTCGTGCTGCCGCCGCAGAACAGCGGCTCGGCCGGCACCTTCGAGTACCTCCAGCAGATCGACCCCGAAGGGCTCGGTCGCGTGCGCGCAGGCATCACCTATGCCAACTCGACCGAGGAGGCGCTCGAGATGGCCTTGAGCGCCGACAACACGGCAACCTTGTTCGTGCAGTTTCCCGATCCCAAGAATGACCGCTTCAAGTCGATCATCGACAAGGGCGGCAGCGTGGTGCCCGTGATCGACCGCAACATCCTGCGCCAAGAGGTCGACGGCCAGAAGATCTACTTTGCCGACGAGACCGAGATCGCGCTGCCGAAGTGGAACAAATCCGCCAAGAAAGTCGTCACCGCCTGCACGCCCATGCTGGTCTTCACGGGCTCGCCGGAACGGATCGCCGACGGCAATGCGCGCAAGGACCAGGAGGACCTGATCCGCACCGTGCAGGCTCTCAAGGTCGAGGATCTGGCGCCCAGGCTCGGCTTCCTCGCCGGCCTCTGGAGGAAAACCAAGGCGCTCTCCGCCAAGAGCGTCGAGAAGATGGTCGAAGTCTCGGAGCAGGCGCGCGAGGCCGCCAAGCCGATGATGGAGAAGGCGATGGAGCGCGCCAAGGAGATGAAGGAGCAGGCCGAGAAAGCTGCCGGCGACCTGATCGAGAAGGCCAAGGACGCGACCCAGACCGACGGCAGCTCCAATTGACAAGGAGCGCAAGCTCAGCGGAAGAGACGAGGGGCGGCTTGGCCGCCCCTTTTCACGCCGATCTGGGGAGCCACACACATGACCGGACCAAAGCGACTTTCGGGCCGCATCGCGCTCATCACCGGCGCGTCGCGCGGGATCGGCCGCGCGGCTGCGCTCGCCTTCGCGAGTGAAGGCGCGCATGTGGTGCTGGTCGCGCGTACCAGGGGCGGGCTCGAGGAAGCCGATGACGAGGTGCGCGCCCTCGGTGGCACGGCAACGCTCATCACCTTGAACCTCGCCCAGGGCGACAAGGTCGACGCGCTCGGCCCAACCCTCTACGAGCGCTTCAAGCGCCTCGACATCCTGGTTGCCAATGGGGCGATGCTGGGACCGCTCTCGCCACTCGACCACGTGAAGACCGAGGACTGGCAGCGGGTGATCGACGTCAATCTCACGGCCAATTGGCGCCTGATCAGGACGCTCGATCCGTTGCTCAAGCTGTCGGATGCCGGCCGGGCGGTGCTGATCTCGTCGGGAGCGGCTCAGAGCTGCAAGGCCTATTGGGGGCCGTATGCGGTTTCCAAGGCCGGGCTGGAAGCGCTCGCCAGGGTCTACGCGAATGAGGTCGCGAGCACACCAGTGCGGGTCAACATCCTCGATCCGGGCATCGTGCGAACCGCCATGCGCTCGACTGCCATGCCGGGCGAGGATCCAGCGACCCTCCCCGAGCCAGCGGTGCTCGGACCGATCCTCATTGCCATGTCGTTGCCAGACTACAACGACAATGGCACGCGTGTGCGCGCCGTGGAGCATCCCCTCTACCAGCGCGTGTGAGACCGGCGCGGCTCGATCACGGCCTCTCGGGTCTGCCTCTCGAGAAACACATCGCCTGAACCCTACGAATGGACTGTAGGTCGGACTGACCCCGGCCTCGGGCCGGGGGAAATCCGACGGGTCGGGAGATGTTGGACTTCGCGAAGGGCTCGGTCCGACCTACAGGTGCAAATGTCCCAGTTTCCTCGAACACGCATTCCGGCACGGCCGGTTGGAGAGCTAACCGGCTTCGCGCTCCTCGTCACGGGCGACCGAGGGAATCTGCCGGCGGGCCTCCAGATAGGCGAGCTCGAGCAGGATGCCGAGCGCCTTGTGGCCGTTGAGTCGGGCCATGTCCTGCAGCTCGCGGATCATGTCGCTCAGATAGTCCGCGACGTCCTCGCGGGTTGCGGTCGCTTCCCTAACGGGATTGGCATCCGGCCTGGCGGTCGTGGCTGCAGGAGCGGGGGGATCTGATGGGCTGGTGCCATCCTCTCGAAAGGACCCGGGCGCCATGTCGTCTCCGTGTGTTCTCAGGATAATGCAATCTATGGTTGTGTTATCAGCTTGCGGAGCGAATGGCGAGTCCGATGTCGGAGCGCTGTGCAGAACCCGGCACGTCCGGCGCGGCCTCGAAAGAACGAGCATCACCGAAGAGCGCTCGAAATCCGCCTGAAATGGCTCTAAGCTCACTCGCTGACACGAGCGCGGGAGGGCCGATGAAATCGCTCAATACCGCTTCACTGACGATCACGCCGAAAGTGCTGCTGAAGGCCTATTCCTGCGGCATCTTCCCGATGGCGGAAAGCGCTGACGACGACCATCTCTACTGGATCGAGCCGCAGCACCGTGGCGTGCTGCCGATCGATCGCATCCACCTGCCCAAGCGACTGCAGCGCACGCTGCGCCAGGACCGCTTCGAGATCAGGATCGACAGCGATTACGACGGTGTGATCGATGGCTGTGCCGCCTCGCGCCCCGACCGCCAGACGACCTGGATCAATGGCCGCATCCGCAGCCTCTATCGCGAGCTGTTCGAGGTCGGGCACTGTCATACGG
>JANPDA010000456.1:0-3589 GCA_031431235.1 Hyphomicrobiaceae bacterium | reverse complement strand
TACACGTTCGACGCTCTCACGAAGCTCGCGGGGGAGCAGGAGCTGTCGCGCAGCCGGCTCTGCAGGAACATTGTCGAATCACACCTGATGACGAATTGCGAAGGCTACATCACCGAGGTCCTCAATCACGTCTACGCGAATGGTGGACCGCCGCTCGATCCGGTGCTCGAAGCCTGCCAGAGGGAGACCATGCTCCGGGTGGAGTGGGAGGAGCCGGCGAAACGGCGTGCTCGCCGATTGCCTCGAAGTGCCAGGACAGAGAGGCAAAGGGGCTCGTAGTGCTTCGCGCGCCGCGCCTTCGCGGCACCCCGCTTCCAGCCGTCATCCCGGCCAAGTGCCGGCCTTGGCGCAAGCTTTTCATGCCATACGATCTCCGGCACGCGCGCCGGGATCTCCCAGGTAGTTCGGGCGCACTTGGCAAGATCCCGGATCGCCGCCAGACGGCGTCGTCCGGGATGACGGGTGTGGAGGTGGCTTGCAAATCTTACTTCGCTCCATTTTTCCGGCCGAAGGAGACCATACATGCGCACTAGCGCCGCCTCCGCCCCCCTCGGCCTGAAGCTCGCAGCCATCGGCGGGCTGCTGTTCCTGCATCTGCCGCTGCTGCTGATCTTCCTCTACGCCTTCACCACCGAGGAGAAGAGCTACCAGTTCCCCCCTCCCGGCCTGACGGCGAAATGGTTCGCGGTCGCCTGGGGACGGCAAGACATCTGGGATGCGCTGTGGCTGTCGGTCAGGGTCGCGACGGTCTCGACGGCGATGGCGCTCGTGCTCGGCACCATGGCGGCCGCCGCGCTCGCACGCACGCGCTTCTGGGGCCGCGACCAGATCTCGCTGCTGCTGATCCTGCCGATCGCGCTGCCGGGCATCATCACCGGCATCGCGCTGCGCTCCGCTTTCAACCTGATGGACCTGCCCTTCAGCTTCTGGACGATCGTGCTCGGGCACGCGACCTTCTGCATCGTCGTCGTCTACAACAACGCGGTCGCCCGCTTCCGGCGCACCTCCGGCTCGCTGATCGAGGCCTCGATGGATCTGGGCGCCGACGGCTTCCAGACCTTCCGCCACGTGATCCTGCCCAATCTTGCAACCGCATTGCTCGCCGGCGGCATGCTCGCCTTTGCGTTGTCGTTCGACGAGGTGATCGTGACGACCTTCACCGCGGGCCAGCAATCGACGCTGCCGATCTGGATGCTGACCGAGCTGATCCGGCCGCGCCAGCGCCCCGTCACCAATGTGGTTGCGATCTTCGTCGTCGCGGTGACTTTCCTGCCGGTGCTGGCGGCCTACTATCTCACCCGCGACACCGATAGCGTCGCCGGGCAAGGGAAGTAGCAAGCATTGGTCGCAACGGGGATGGCGGGGTCAGGCCCGACCGACGCAGTATCGAGCATCGATCCCACGCTGTTCGCGTCGATGCAGGCCAGATGACCGCTGCTGCGCACACCGTCGTCGTTGGCGACACCAACCGCTTCTTCGAAGCGGCGCTGAAGGCCTTGCTCGGCCGCGAGCAGCGGCTGGCCTGGGCGGGCTGCGCCGGCAGCATCGAGGCGCTCCAGTCGCTCATTGCGCGCGAGCGACCGCTGCTGGCCGTCGTCGACTGGGAGCTGCCGGGGGGTGGGGCCCGCCGGCTCCTCCAGCCGGTTGCAATCGCCGAGTGGCAGGCACACGTCGTCGTGGTCGCTGACGATCCCCGCCCCGACATCGCCTGTGAGGCGTTGCGGCTGGGCGCCAAGGGCCACTTCCTGAAGAGCGACCCGCCCGAATGCCTGCTCGAGGTGCTGGCGAGTGTCGGCCGTGGCCGGATGAGCTTTCCCTTTCTCGATTGCCGCCTGCTGTTCGACGATCCCTTCGAACGCCTGACCGAGCGCGAGCGGAGCTTTCTTGCCGCCGTCGCCGACGGCTGGACCAACCTCAAGATCTCCAGCCGCTTCGGCGTCAGCGAGAACACCGTCAAGTTCCATCTGAAGAACCTCTACGAAAAGCTCGGAGTCGACGGCCGCAGCGACGCCGCCTCGTACTACCGGGTGCGCTTTCCCGGCGGAGGCGGCACTGGCGGACCTTCCCCGTCCGGGTAGGTCCGGACCTATCCCGGGAGAGGGTGGGGCCCTGTCTGACGATCGGTCATCGGGCGCTGTGCGAGCGGGCGGGCTAGGTCTTCTGGTGCACCAGCGCTGACGAGGCACAATCCATGTCGGGTCACCAGCACCTGTTCATTCCGGGGCCGACCACCATCCCCGAGTCGATCCGCCGCTCGATGAGCCTCGCCATGGAGGATATGCGCGCACCGGACTTTCCCGACTTCGTGAAGCCGCTGCTCGCCGACCTGAAGAAGGTCTTCAAATCCGGGTCCGGCCGCTGTTTCGTGTTCCCTTCCTCGGGGACTGGCGCCTGGGAAGCCTCGATCCAGAACGTGCTGCGCCCCGGCTCGAAGGTGCTGATGTCGCGTTTTGGCCAGTTCTCCCACCTTTGGGTCGACATGTGCGAGCGCCACGGCTTCGAGGTCGAGGTGGTCGATGTTGCCTGGGGCGAAGGCGTGCCGGTCGAGGAGTTCGCCCGCCGGCTCGCTGCCGACAGGCTCGGTCGCATCGGTGCGGTGATGGTCACGCAGAACGAGACGACGACCGGGGTCTGGAGCGATGTCGCCGCGGTCCGCCGTGCGCTCGATCAGGCCGGCCACGAGGCGCTGCTTCTGGTCGATGGCGTCAGCTCCATCGCGAGTGTCGATTTCCGCATGGACGAGTGGAAGGTCGACGTCTGCGTGTCCGGCTCGCAGAAGGGGTTCATGCTGCCGACCGGGCTCGGCATCGTCTGTGTCAGCCAGAAAGCGCTAGCGGCCGCTTCGAACGGTGGCGGCCCGCGCTGCTACTTCGACTTCGCCGACCAGATCCGGACCAACGACCAGGGCTACTTTCCCTACACGCCGCCGACGCAGCTGCTGAGAGGTTTGCGCGCGTCCCTCGACACGCTCTTGGCGGAGGGGCTCGACAACGTGTTTGCCCGCCACCATCGGCTTGCGGGCGGCGTCCGGGCGGCGGTCGCTGCCTGGGGGCTCGAGCTTTGCGCCAAGCATCCGCGCTGGCATTCCGACACGGTGAGCGCGATCATGGTGCCGGACGGCATCGACAGCAATGCGATCGTCCGGCGCGCCTACGACGCCTATCGTCTGTCGCTGGGGATCGGCCTCAGCAAGATTGCCGGCCGGGCCTTCCGGATCGGCCATCTCGGCTCTTTGAACGAGCTGATGGTGCTTTCTGCCGTTGCAGGCGCGGAGATGGCGATGCACGATTGCGGTGTCGAGGTCGAGATGGGCTCCGGTGTCGCCGCTGCCCAGTCGCACTTCACGCGCATGCGCCGCGAGATCGATCTCCGCTCGGCAAGAGCGACCTGAGCCAGAACCGAGGAAACGCCCAGATGAGCCATAGCCTCTTCCCCACCCGCAAGAGCCGGCTGCAACGCAGCGAGCTCGCGGTTCCCGCCTCCAATCCGACCATGATCGAGAAAGCGGCGGCGAGTGCTGCCGACTTCGTCTTCCTCGATCTCGAGGATGCAGTTGCACCGCCCGACAAGGAGCGCGCCCGCGTCAACG
>JANPDA010000455.1:0-6035 GCA_031431235.1 Hyphomicrobiaceae bacterium | reverse complement strand
TCCTCAGAGGCGGCACCAGCACCAACACGTTGAGCGGTGGTAAGGGCGCCGACAGGTTCCTCGCCGGCCCCCTCGATGAGCAGACACCCACGGGAAGTGGCGGCCACCAGGACACGATCACCGATTTCAAATTGGGCGTGTAAAGTATCGACAAGCTCACGGCCCATTCGGAGACGGAGAACTCCAAGCACAACATCAGCTATCACGCTGGAGGGATCGAGATCGACTACTCCGGCGGGTACTTCATCCTGATCGGGGTCCACAGCCTGACAGAGTCCGATTTCATCTTCTGACCGGTCGCGATCGGCGGCCCGGGAAGCCGGTGACCGGCTTCCCGGGACAATTGCTAGCCGTCCCGAGCCGCCCGGCCGATCGCGCAGGCCGGCATGGCGAGGGTCCGGCGACGGCATTTCGGCCCTGATTCGCGGCGCCCAACGCCAAAATCGACATGGTGAACGGTCGATTGCCAAATTTCGTCAATCTCTTGGCTACCTTCCGCCGCGATACTGGGCGATGACGCCCGTTGGCGTCTTTCGCTCGGGAGATGAGTTTGCCCCTTTGTCACAATCAGAGATTGCGCTCGTTGCGTTGTCCCCGCCTCTCGTCTGGGTTCGTGCGCGCCTCGCTTGTCGGTTTCGGCTTGGCCTTGGGGCTGGCCACGCTCACGGCGCCGACCCGGGTTGTCGCTCAATCCACCCAAGAGAGCTCGGCGCCGATCCGGCTGCGCAATATCGACGTGACCCGGTCCCGCGCCACCGAGAAGCCGCGCAACGAGGACGATCAGGCGCTCGCCGGGGGATGGCCGCTCTACCGCACGGAGAAGGGGCAGCAGGCGTTCAACGACGCGATGGCGACGCTAGCCGTGACCGACCGGCCACCCCCCGCTGCCGCGGTCTTTGCCGGCTGCGAGCAGCTCGATTGCAAACTCTCGCTACCGGAGATTGACGCGGATGGCTGGATTCCGCCCGGACGGATCTGGATGTCCCCGAGCGAGTATGTGCTGATCGCCCGAAGCCCGAGGCTGCCCGAGGGCAAGCCTTACAGGCGGCGCAACTTTTCCAGCATGCGCATTTTCGTCTATCACGAGTTCCAGAACTCGACGCTGAACACGGACATCTACGACACGGTGTCCTCGCACGCCTTCTCCGTGTTCGTGCCGCTCTACATGAGCAAGCCGCGCAAGGACGCCCACGGCTACGACTTCGTCACGATCGTGCAGGTCGCCCCCTACGACGTGGTGAGCATCCATGCCTCCAACATGGGCAGCGCCGGCCCGGGCATCGAGGTTGCGAAGAACTCGGCTGATCCGCTCGACCCGCTCCAGGCGTCGGCCGGCATCCTGATCGGCACCATCATCAAGGCTGCAGCCCCGCATCTGAAGGTCGTCAATCACCGGGGCACGGAGGGCCGTCCGATGCTGAAGGCCTATGAGCAGCGCCTCGAGCGCCTGCGCGAGCGCGCCGATGCCCCCGTCCTGGCGCTGCCGTTCGTGCCCGCTCAGCCCGAGCTTGTGGCCGTCGCCTTGGGCGGTCTCGGCGATCTGGTCCTGCGTCCTGGCGACTCGCCGCGCGTCGCTTCGCTCGGAACCGCATCATTGCAGGTTGCATCCGAAATGCCGGTGCTCGTCGTTCCGCTGACGCGGGTGACACGCTCGATTGGACCACCTGAGCCCGAGGACGAGTTCACGCTCATCGGGCCGATCGAGCGGGTCCGCCGTCCGGCAGTCGCACTCGACAACCTTTCGGGGGGATGAGCTGCCCGGCTCCGGGGTGACCCGTCAGAACTGCTTCTCGGGTACGCGCACCACGAGGCCGTCGAGCTCGGCCTTGACCTTGATCTGGCAGGAGAGCCGGCTGGTGGGGCGGACATCGAACGCGAAGTCGAGCATGTCCTCCTCCATCTCGGCGGGCTTGCCGGTACGCTCGGTCCAGGCGTCGTCCACATAGACGTGGCAGGTGGCGCAGGCGCACGCGCCGCCGCATTCGGCCTCGATGCCGGGCACGCCATTCTTCACGGCGGCCTCCATCACGGTCATGCCGGGCTCGGCCGAAACCTCGTGCGCGGTGCCGTTATGCTCGATATAGGTGATCTTGGCCATGTGCCGGAATGCTGCCTCTCGCCGCCTCGGAATCGCCTCTCTATAAGGCAAGTGCGGCGCTGCAGCCAGTGGGGTGCCGGCTGCGCGGATTGCGACATCGCGGACGTTCCGGCAGTCGCAGTGCTCACAACCCGCTCAGGTCGATGGGCTCGGAAGGGCCGAGCCAGATCACATGGTCGGTGTGGTGCTTCAGATCATTGCCGGTCAATGCATGCACGAAGACGGTCAGGCCGCCTCGTGCCGTGACGAGCCAGGGGATCACCTCTGCGAAGCGCTCGGGTCCGAAGGCGAGCTGACAGCTTGGGCTCGGATGGGGACCGACGGGCTGGTCGTGCATGCGCCCGACCGCAACGCCAAAGCGGCGGCCTGCCTCTGCGCCAAGGGCGGCCGCCCGGTTGCGGCGGTCGGCATCGAAGTAGACATGGGCGTGGTAGCCGGTGATGGTGGACATGGGGCCAATCGTCCGTCGGGTCATGGATTTTGTGGGGCGGGAGCGGTGAAGCTCGCTGGGCATCATAGCGCCGATTGCGGGTCTGCAAATCCCTGGAGTTGGCGCTTTCCGAGGGCAATCGCCCCGCTGGGGTCTGGGGCGAGCAATTATCGCGTTGTGTCGCGGGGCATGCGACGGAGACAAATCGGCGCACGGAAGGCATTCTCGCGGCGCGCACCCGCGTGCTAAGGGAGGGCGCACTTCGAATTCGACCCGTCCGCCATCGCCTGCCCATTGCCCCGCGAGGACCTGCTCCATGACGACGACCGCAGCCGCCATAACCTTCTCCATCGACGGCCGCGAGGTGAAGGCGGAGCCCGGGGAGACCATCTGGCAGGTTGCCGAGCGGCTGGGCACGACCATCCCGCACCTTTGCTGGCTACCAGAGCCCGGCTATCGGGCGGACGGCAATTGCCGTGCCTGCATGGTCGAGATCGATGGCGAGCGGACGCTGGCGGCATCCTGTATCAGGAAGCCCGCGCCCGGTATGAAGGTGAAGTCGGCATCCGAGCGCGCGGTCAAGGCCCGCGCCATGGTGATGGAGCTGCTCGTCGCCGACCAGCCGCCCCAAACAGAGGCCCGCGATCAGGTCGCGCGCTTCTGGCACTGGGCGGACGCCCAGAAGGTCACGCATTCTCGCTTTCCGGCGCGCAATGGCGACGGCTCGCATGCCCGTCGAGATGGTACGCGGCCCCCGGCCGACGCCCCCGACGTCTCTCACCCCTCGATGGCGGTCAATCTCGACGCCTGCATCAATTGCGGGCTGTGCGTGCGTGCCTGCCGCGAGGTGCAGGTGAACGACGTGATCGGCATGGCCTATCGCGGGCACGGCTCGAAGGTGGTGTTCGATTTCGACGATGCGATGGGCGGCTCGACCTGCGTCGCGTGCGGCGAATGCGTGCAGGCATGCCCGACCGGCGCCCTGATGCCGAAATCGATCATCGACCTTGCGACCATGGTGGGCACGCGCAAGGTCGATCGCGAGGTCGATTCGGTCTGTCCCTATTGCGGCGTCGGCTGCCAGATCACCTACAAGATCCGCGACGAGAAGATCGCCTATGTCGAGGGCCGCAACGGGCCGGCCAACGAGAACCGGCTGTGTGTGAAGGGCCGCTTCGGCTTCGACTATGTGACGCATCCCCACCGGTTGACCAGGCCGCTGATCCGCAAGCCGGGCGTGCCCAAGGGGTTGAACGCCGATCCCGGCAATCTGCTGACCCACTTCCGCGAGGCGAGCTGGGACGAGGCGCTCGACGCGGCGGCAAATGGCTTCTTGCGCTTGCGCGACACCCATGGCGGCAAGGCGGTCGCGGGTTTTGGCTCGGCCAAGTGCTCGAACGAGGAAGCCTATCTGTTCCAGAAGCTCATTCGCACCGCGTTCGGACACAACAACCTCGACCACTGCACGCGGCTTTGCCACGCTTCCTCGGTGGCGGCGCTGATGGAGGGCATTGGCTCGGGCGCGGTGACGGCGACCTTCACCGAGTGCCTGAAGTCCGATGTGATCATCATCATCGGCGCCAATCCGACCGAGAATCATCCTGTCGCCGCCACCTACTTCAAGCAGGCGGCCAAGCGCGGCGCGACCTTGATCGTCATGGACCCGCGCGGCCAGGCGATGCGCAAGCACGCCAAGCACATGCTGCAGTTCCGCCCGGGCAGCGACGTCTCGCTGCTGAACGCCATGATGCACGTGATCGTCGAGGAGAGGCTCTATGACACCCAATACATCCAGGCCCATACGGAGGGCTTCGAGAGGCTGCAGGAGCACCTCGCCGCCTACACACCCGAGGCGATGAGCGCCACGTGCGGCATCGATCCAGAGACCATCCGCACCGTCGCGCGCACCTACGGCCGGGCCTCGCGCGCCATGATCTTCTGGGGCATGGGCATCTCCCAGCACGTGCACGGCACCGATAACGCGCGCTGCCTGATCTCGCTCGCCCTCATGTGCGGACAGTCGGGCCGGCCGGGCACGGGCCTGCATCCCCTGCGCGGGCAGAACAACGTGCAAGGCGCTTCCGACGCGGGCCTGATCCCAATGGTGTTTCCGGACTACGCGCGCGTCGCCGTCGACGAAAACCGGAAGCTCTGGAGCGGGATCTGGGGTGGCATCGAGCTCGATCCAAAGCCAGGTCTCACCGTGGTCGAGATCATCGACGCGATCGACCGCGGCGAGATCAAGGGCATGTATGTGATGGGCGAGAATCCGGCGATGTCGGACCCCGATGCGAGCCACGCCCGCCACGCGCTCGCCAGTCTCGAATGCCTCGTCGTGCAGGACATCTTCCTGACCGAGACCGCGATGTTTGCCGACGTCGTGCTGCCCGCATCCGCCTGGCCCGAGAAGAACGGCACCGTCACCAACACCAACCGGCAGGTGCAGATGGGCCGGAAGGCGCTTTCCCCGCCGGGCGAGGCCAAGGAGGATTGGCTGATCACGGTCGAGCTGGCCAGACGCCTCGGCCTGCCCTGGACCTACACTTCGCCCGCGGAAGTTTTTGCCGAGATGAAGCGCGGCATGGCTTCCCTCGACAACATCACCTGGGACCGGCTTGCCGCCGAGAGCGTCGTCACCTATCCGAGCCTGTCGCCGACCGATCCGGGCCAGTCGATCGTCTTCTCCGACAAGTTCCCGACGCCGAGCGGCCGCGCCAAGCTCGTTCCAGCCGCCATCGTGCCGCCCGCCGAGCGCCCCGATGCCGACTACCCGTTCGTGCTGACGACCGGACGTCAGCTCGAGCACTGGCACACCGGCGCGATGACCCGGCGGGCGTCGAACCTCGACGCGCTCGAGCCCTCGCCGACCGCTTCCCTCAATCCCCTCACCATGCGCCATCTCGGCGTCAAGCCGGGCGACCTGGTGCGGGTCGAGACGCGGCGCGGCGCGATCGAGCTGGCGGCGCGCGCCGACGAGGCGATCCAGGCCGATATGATCTTCATCCCGTTCGCCTATGTGGAGGCCGCGGCCAACATCCTGACCAACCCGCAGCTCGATCCGATCGGTAAGATCCCCGAATTCAAGTTCTGCGCCGCCCGGATCGGCAAGGCTACGGTCGCCGAGGCTGCGGAGTAGGCTGGCGCCGAGGCCCGCAGGGCCGAAGCCCAGCATGCCAGTGGAGACGCGGAGTAGGCTTCGCCGAGGCCGCCCTTTGCGGCTGAAGCCCAGCGCCAGAGAGTGCCGGGCTTCGCCAACGGGCTCGCGCCTGCCTATGGCTCGCCCCAGTGGTCACCCAGGACCTCCACCACGCCCAGCGGTCCGCGTATGGCGACGCCCGCCCAACCGTGAGTACACGGAATCTCCTTATGCATCTACACGGGATGCGCGCCGTATCACGATATTCTTGGCTCGGAACGTTAGACGTTCGAGGCTCACTCCAACAAGAGGAACGCCTCGCTCGATGGTACGTTCGCGGCCAAGCCGGTGCGTCCAGCTATTTCGCGCCG
>JANPDA010000454.1:0-12590 GCA_031431235.1 Hyphomicrobiaceae bacterium | reverse complement strand
CCTCCTTGTTTGTGTTCCGTCTTTCCATTCATTGATCCAGCTTCGCCGGAATCGAATGAATGGGCCGGAACACTAGCGCGCCGCGCCGATCGCGAGAATTTGCAGCTGTCCGGCCCAACTCCTCGGTTGGTGCGATCTTTGCTGGTCGCCTCCGCCGGCAGCGACTTTCGCCCAATCTTGTGCGTCGAGCTCGCCACAAGCCGGTCCAGCAGCAATCCGACGGAATCGGGTCGCGGCTGGCGTCCTGGCAAGCAGGCGGCCACGGCTGCGGGGCTGCGAATGGGACCGTCGAGAGTTCGACCAATCGGTCCCAGGAGGTAACTGGTGCCCACCAAGGGGGTGATGCCCGCGCAAACCATCACAGCAGGGCATCGACACCGACGTTCTTGCGGCCGATGCTCTTGTCAGCCGAGCGAAGCCGATTCCGGGCATCCTGGTTGATCGGGCAAGCGCCCTCCAAGGCGATCCTGAAGCGCCGAAACAGGTTTCTTCGAGACAGCCTGGCTAGCCTCTTGCCGCACCTGGCAGGGAGTGCGCCGAACGGGTTCCTGCCTTGCCATTGCGCAGGCTCACTGGTCACAGTAGATAGTCGTCAGGCGAGCCCCCCGCGGCGGGCGCCGCAATCGGGAGGAGACAGCGCGATGATGCTCGGTGGTGTGCGCGTTCAGGAGGTCAACCCGGCCAAGCTCACGTCGCTTTATGTCAAGCAGTTTCGGATGAGCAAGGTCGCCAAGGGCGAGACGATCGCACTGGTCAGCGATCTGACGACGCGGCGCGAGTACATCCAGGCAGCCTTCGCCGCAGCCGACGAGCTGGGCGCCGACGTGTACGAGATGTGCGTCAACTCGATTCCCTCGTGGTCGAAGGTGGGCGTCGCGACCGTCGGCAAGTGCAAGGGCACGCTGGAGGCAGTGAAAGCCGCCGACCTCATTGTCATCTTCCATGTGCCGCTCTTCACGAAATGGCTGAAAGAGGTCATGGACGGCGGTACGCGCGTCCTCATGGTCATCGACGCGCCCGACGACCTGGAGCAGCTCATGTCGCCGCCAGGCCTGAAGGAGGCCATGAAAGAGGCCGAAGCCCGATACAAGAAGACGAAGGAGGTGCGCGTCATCAGCGAGGCCGGCACCGACTTCACCTACAAGTGCGGCGAGTACCCGGTCATGACCCAGTGGGGCTGCGCCGACGAGAAGGGCCATTTCGATCATTGGGGCGCCGGCCACATCCATACCTTCCCCAACGAGGGCTCGGCCAACGGTACGGTCGTATTTGCGCCCGGCGACATTGTGATCCTGCCCTTCTGCCGCTACGTGCAGGACGAGGTGCGCCTCACCATCAGCGACGGCTATATCCGCAAGGTCGAAGGCGGGCTCGATGCCAAGCTGATGCGGGACTGGCTCGACGACAACAAGTCCAGCCCCGACGACATGGACCCCTATGCCATCTCGCATCTGGGCTGGGGCATGAACCCGCAGGCGCTCTGGTACGGCATCGCGCTGAACGGCGACGAGCCGGAGCGGAGCCGCGCTGCCGCCCGCACCTTCCCCGGCAACTTCCTGTTCTCCACCGGCCCCAACACCCAAGGCGGCGGCAAGCGCGCGACGCGGGGTCACTACGACGTACCGCTGCGCGACTGCACGGTCATCCTCGACAATCAGATCATCATCGACAAAGGCCGGATCGTCGAGGAGAAGTTCAAGGTCAAGCGCCAACGGATAGCTTGAGCACTGCCATCGAGCGCTCCCATGCCACTCCCTCAGCTATTCCTGCGCAGGCGGGAACCGGCGCAATCCACAAGTCCTGCGTGGCGCAATGGTAGGACGGTCGTGCATGCCGGCATGACGATTGCGCGGGGACGACTCGGACCATGAGAATCTCCGACAGTTTCGTCGTGAAGGCGCCGCGCGAGCGGGTATGGACGCTCATCCGCAATCCGGCCGTCATGGTGCCTTGCATCCCCGGCTGCAAGGCGATCAGCGAGGTCACGCCGACCCTCTACAAGGCGACCATCGGCATGAGCGTGGGGCCCATTTCCGCGAGCTTCAACGTGGAGGTGGAGATCGTCTCCGAGCGGGCACCCGAGGAGGTCACGAGCCGGACCAGAGGCGAGGAGGGCACGCGCGCGAGCACGGTCAGCGCCGAGAGCCGCTTGATCCTGGAGTCGACGAATGGCGGCGAGACGATCGTTCACTACTCCTCCGATGTGAACGTGACGGGCCGGCTCGGCAAGTTCGGGCTCGGCATGATGAAGAAGAAGGCGGAGAGCCTGGGGCGCGATTTCGCCGCAAGCTTTCGCGAACGGGCAGAAGGCCAGGAGCCGACCTGATGGTGACCGCAGTCCATCGCCCAAAGACGATCGAGGATGCGTTGCGGCTGCTTGCGGCCGAAGGCGCGCAACTCCTGGCTGGCGGCGCGACGCTGGTCGCGATGATGAATGCCGGTCTGGCCGAGCCTCGCGAGCTCGTGAGCCTTGCGCGCATCGACGAGCTGCGGGAGTTCAGCAGACTACCTGATGGCACCGCCCGGATCGGCGCCATGCGCCGCCACCGCGAGACAGCTTTCGAGAGCGACTTGCGTGATGGCCAGCGTCTGCTTGCGCTCGCGGCTCGACAGATCTCGAACGCGACAGTGCGCAACATGGGAACAATCGGCGGCTCGATCGCCTTCGCGGATCCAGCCGCAGACTATGCGACAGCAGCGGTCGCTGCCGACGCGCGGATCGAGATCGCCGGAGCAGCGGGCCGCCGCGAAGTAGCGGCCCAGGATTTCTTCAAGGGCTGGTACGAGACGGCGCTCGGGCCCGGCGAGATGATCACTGCCGTCCTCGTCCCGCCGGGGCCGCCTCGTGCGGTCGCCCACTATGAGAAGCTCGCGCGCGTGGCCGGCGACTATGCAGTCGCCTCGGTCGGCGCGATCGCTGCCTTCGAGGGCAGCCGGCTCGCCGCTGTCCGCTTGGTTGTCGGAGCATGCGCTGCCGCGCCGGTCCGCGTGCCGGCCGCCGATGAGATGCTCTTGCGGGAGGGGTTGAGCGACAGAGCCGTCACCGAGGCCGGCCGTCTCATCGTGGAACGCCTCGATCCCTTCGACGATACGCGCGCCAGCGCCGCCTACCGGCTGAAGGTCGTCCCGCGCCTCATCGCCAAGACGCTTGCCGCGCTCGCCGATGCGGCACAACCTGGAAAGGTCGCATGAGCGATGACCGAGCGCATCCCGATCACCCTCGATGTCAACCGTACGGTGCGCACGATCGCGGCTCACCCCGGCGATACGCTGCTGACCACGCTGCGCGAGGATCTGGGCCTCACCGGAGCCAAGCGTGGCTGCAATCAGGGTGTCTGCGGCGCCTGTACGGTGCTGATCGACGGACGGCCCATGCGGAGCTGTCTTTCGCTCTCGGCCAACTGCACCGACGCCCGCATAACGACCATCGAGGGGCTGCAGTCGGACGGACGGCTGTCACCCGTGCAGAAGGCCTTCGCCAAGCTGGGCGCCGTGCAGTGCGGCTTCTGCACATCTGGCATGGTGCTGGCGGCGCACGCCTGCCTGCAATCGCAGGCAGCCCCATCGGCCGACGACGTCCGCACGGCGCTCGCGGGCAACATCTGCCGCTGCTCGGGCTACAAGAAGATCATCGATGCCGTGCTGTTCGCCGTGGGAGATCGCTCATGAGCGTTGCCATCGCCTCCGTCGTCGGTACGAGCCTGCCTCGCCTCGAGACGATCGAGAAACTCACCGGCCGGGCCCAGTACATCGCCGACCTCAACCGACCGGGCCAGCTCCACGCGGCGATCGTGCAGGCCACCGTGGCGCATGCGCGAATCAAGGGTTACGACACGGCGGCAGCCCAGGCGGTGCCCGGCGTCGTCGCCGTGCTCACGGGAGACGATTTCCCCGACGGTCGGATGGGCGCCTTCATCAAGGACGAGCCGCCCATCGCCAAGGGCAAGGTGCGCTATCTGGGCGAGCCGGTCGCCTGTGTTGCCGCGATCGACGAGGCGACGGCCCGCAAAGCGGCACGCCTCGTGCGCGTCGACTACGAGGAGTTGCCGGCCCTGCTGTCGCCGGAAGCCGCGCTCGAGCCCGGCGCGCCCGCGATCCACGAGGACCTGGCGAGCTACTTCAAGGTCTGGCCGGCCGTGTGCGGGGGCAACGTCGCCTCCGAGACCGAGCTAGCCGAAGGCGATGTCGCCAGGGGGTTCGCCGCAGCGGATCTGATCGTCGAGAACATCTACGAGACCTCGCCGCAGGCCCATGTGGCGATCGAGCCGTGCGGCGCCCTCGCCGAGGTCGACCCGGCAGGCCGCGTCACACTCTGGTCGGCGAACCAGTCGGTCTTCCGCGTGCAGGCGAACGTGTGCGAGTCGCTGCTGTTGCCGATGTCGAAGCTGCGCTCGTTGACTCCGCGCATCGGCGGCGGCTTCGGCAACAAGATGGAAGCGCACGTTCAGCCGATGGTCGTGATGCTCGCCTTGCGGACCGGCCGGCCGGTGAAGATGATCCTCTCGCGCGAAGAGGATTTCGAAACCGTTCGGGCGCGCCACCCCTTCAAAATCCGCATGAAGACGGGTGCCATGCGGGACGGCACGCTCGTCGCCCGCGAGGTCGAGGTGCTGCTCGATTGCGGGGCATATGGCGATGATTCCCCGGGCGTACTCGGCTACTCGCTCCTGATGGCGCGTGGTCCCTATCGCATCCCGAACGTGCGCTGCCACGGCAAGCTCGTCTACACCAACAAGCTCCGCTTCGGCGCGTTCCGAGGCTTCGGCAATCCGCAGGTGAGCTTCGCTGGCGAGACCCAGATCGACGAGATCGCGGCCAAACTCGGCATCGACCCGGTGGAGCTGCGCCTGAAGATCCTGACACAACCAGGAGATCGTTGGTTTTGCGGGGGAGAGGTGGCCTCGAACGGCCTGGGCGAGTGCATCGCCAAGGCGCGGTCGGCCTCGAATTGGGACCGACGTCGGGAACGCAAGTCCGCCAAGGGCAAGCGCCGCGGACTAGGTCTAGCCATCGGGGCGCACATCAGCGGCCTGCTCGGCACCGGAGCGATCGTCCGCGTCCTCGAGGACGGCTCGATCGTGCTCAACACCGGCGCGGTCGACATCGGCCAGGGCTCGGACACCGTTCTCGTGCAGATGTGCGCTGAGGCGCTCAAGGTCCCGGTCGAGACTGTGAGCCTCGCCAGCCCGGACACCGATGGCTCGCCCTACACTTGGGGCACCACCGCGAGCCGCGTCACCTACACCACGGGACGGGCTGTCGTCGCCGCCGCTGGCGAGGTCGAGAAGCAGCTCAAGCAGCACGCCTGCGAGATGCTCGAATGCGCCGTCGATGACCTGGAGCTGCGCCCTGGCGGCAAGGTTGGCATCAAGGGCGTACCAGCCAAGGAAGCATCCTTCCTGCACATCTCCCTGCGCGCCCATTGGCGGGCCGGCGGACCAATCGTCGGCCACAATAGCTGGGTCTTCAACAAGCCGACGCTCGACCCGAAGCGCGCCGTCGCCCGCGGCCTGCCCTTCCCGCAGATCGGCGTCTACAGCTTCGTCTGCACGATTGCGGACGTGGAGATCGACGAGGCGAGCGGCAAGGTCGACGTGGTGGAGGCCTGGGCTGCCGTCGACGTGGGCCGGGCCATCAATCCGGGCTCGGTCGAAGGCCAGATGGAGGGATCGTTCGTCCAGGGCATGGGCTTTGCGCTCTGCGAAGCCATGGTCTGGGACGGCGCCCGCCTCGCGAACCCGACACTCATGGACTACAAGGTGCCGACGGCCCTCGATGCCCCGCATGCCATCCACACCATCATCGTGGAAGCCGCCGAGCCCGATGGCCCGTTCGGGGCAAAGGGCGTTGGCGAGGTCGGCATCAATCCGGTGGCAGCCGCTATTGCCAACGCCGTCACGGATGCAGCGGGCATCCGTCTCCGGCAGCTGCCGATGACGCCCGAGCGCGTGCTCGACGCCATGTTGGAGGGCGGCCATGCGAATTGAGGACTATCCCCCCCAGGAGCCTTTCAGCCCGGTCGGCGCCAGATACCACGAGGAGGCCATGCGGCGCGGCGCGGGTGTCACTGGCGTCGAAGCTCCCTATGGTCCCGATCCCTATCAGAGCTTGCTGATCCGGCGCGCCGACAGGCCAACCGGCACCGTCCTCGCCATGATTCACGGCGGTGGGTGGACGAACGGCTACAAGGAATGGCTCGCCTTCATGGCACCGGCCTTGAATGCGCGCGGCGTCACTTTCGTCAGCATCGGCTACCGCCTCGCGCCGAGCCATGTCTTTCCGGCAGCCTATCAGGACTGCGCCGATGGCGTTGCGAGGATCCATGCGGTCATCCGCGCGCATGGCGGCGATCCGGCCCGGATTTTCATCGGAGGGCATTCAGCCGGCGGCCACTATGCGAGCCTGCTCGGCGTGATGACCGACTGGCAGAAACCGAGGGGCCTTCCGCGAGACGTCGTCAAGGGCTGCCTGCCCATCTCCGGCACCTACTATTTCGGCGAGGGCTCGGGACTCTCCATGCGCCCGCGCTTTTTGGGTCCGGCAGGGACCGCCACGGAAATCGCCGCCTCGCCCATCCGCCACATCGAGCCGGGCGTACCGCCGTTCCTCATCGCCTATGGCTCAGCCGATTTCCCGCATCTCGTGCGCCAGGCGGGCGAGCTCGCGGCTGCCCTGCGCAAGGCGGACATCGCCGCAACGGAGCTTTCGCTCGAAGGCTCGGACCACTTCCAGGCGAGCTATGTGAGCGGCGATCCGGCCGGACCCTGGATTGAACAGGCTTGCCACTTCATGTCAGGTACGGGGAGTTGACCGAAGGGAACGGACCCGAGTCAGCCACAGACAGGTAAACCGAGTAGGGAGGAAGTGCAGTGAATTTCACGAAGCTCATCGCGGGGCTCGCCGCCATCGTGCCGATGGTGCTCGGCGGCGGTCTGGCGGACGCCGCCGATCCGGTGAAGATCGGCTACTCGATCGCCAAGACGGGTCTGTTCTCGCAGGCCGCGCCGTCGCAGATCACGGCCTATGAGCTCTGGGCGGAGCAGGTGAACGCGGCTGGCGGTCTCGATGTCGCCGGCGAGAAGCGTCCCGTGGAACTCGTCTGGTATGATGACGAGTCCGACCCGGGCAAGTCGGCGCAGATCTACGAGAAGCTGATCACCAGCGACAAGGTCGACCTGCTGCTGGCGCCGTGGGGTACGCCGATGCATCTGGCGATCTCGGGGATTCTCGAGAAGTACGCCTTTCCCGTCGTCGGCAACACGGCCGCCTCCGTCGCCATCCGCGAGGTGAAGCCCGGCAATCTCTGGTTCACGACGTCGGCGATTCCCGACAGGATCGGGCCCGAGCTGGCCAAGCTCATGAAGCAGGCGGGCGTGACCAAGGCCGCGATCATCGCCAACGTGCTTCCCTTCTCGCAGGAGAACCTGAAATTCCTGCTGCCCGCACTCGAGGCGGAAGGCATCGCGGTCGCGGTGAACGAGAGCTATCCGCCGGATATCAAGGACATGGCGGGCCTCCTCACCAAGATCAAGGACTCGGGCGCCGACGGAGTGGTCGCCCTCTCCTATCCCAACGACTCCTTCCTCTTCATGGGGCAATTGAAGGAATCGGGCGTCGCCGCTCCGTTCATGTTCATGCTGGTCGGCCCGACCATTCCCGCCTTCTCGCAAGCGTTCGGGGAGGCCGCCAACGGCATCGTCACGATCGGCCATTGGAGCCAGTTCCAGGCCAAGTGGCCGAAGGCGAAGCCGTTCTTCGATGCCTATGTGGCAAAGTACAAGTCGGCTCCTGACTATCTCGACACGGTGCTCCCCTACATGTCGTGCGAGATCCTGCAGCAGGCGGTCGCAAAGGCCGGCCTCGACAAGGACAAGCTCCGGTCGACCATCTCCGGAGAGACCTTCGAGACCATCAACGGGCCTGTGAAGTTCAACGGGGTCGAGAACGCGATCACCCCGACGGCCTTCCTGCAGATCCAGACCGACGGCATGCATCTCATCTGGCCCGCGGAGATCGCGACCGCGCCGTTCAAGGCACGGTGAGACCTGCCCCGCTCGCGTTACCCATCGCCCCGGACGACGCCGCAAGGCCTCGGTCCGGGGCCTCCGTCAGCCGCTCAGCCAGCATTGTCGAGCATCACGGATCGAATGGCGGGGATGTCCGGTTGATCCCAACCGCTACAGAGCCGCCCAGCCGTCCGGGAGTGCAGGCAGCAGCGGCACGAGCATTGTTTCGGCGATTGCCACGTGACCACGCTCCTCTCCGGCCAGCTTTTCTTCTCGGTGCTCGTCCTGGCATCGCTGTACGCGTTGATCGCGATCGGGCTCAACCTCGTCTATGGCACCATGCGACTGCTCAACATCGCTCATGGCGACCTGGTGATGCTGGGAGCTTTCACGACCTATTGGGCGTTCACACTGATCGGCCTCTCGCCCATCCTGGTGTTGCCGTTCGCCGCAGCTCTGACCTCGCTCATCGGCCTGTTCCTCTACTCCGCCTTCTTCCGCCGGTTGATCGAGCAGGGAGGCCCGGTCGAACGGCTCGAAGCCAATTCCCTCCTCGTTTTCTTCGGCATCTCCATCGTCATCCAGAACGTGACCGCACTCGCCTTCACGGCAAGCCCCCGCGCCTACAACTACTGGAGGGACGTGGTCGAGGTCGCAGGTATCCGCATGAGCGGAAATCGGCTGGCGACTCTCGTCATCTGCTCTTTGTCCGTCGCCGCGATCCTCGTCTTCCTGAAACGCACCACCCACGGCATGGCGATCAAGGCGCTCATTCAGAACCGGCAGGCCGCACGCATTGTCGGGGTCGACGTCGAGCGCACGCAACGCACTGCTTTCCTGATTGGTTTCGGCTCGGCGGGCATCGCCGGCGGCCTGCTCAGCATGAGTGAGCAGGTGACCCCCTACCTGGGCTTTCCCTATACCGTCATCGCGTTCCTGGTCGTGATCCTCGGCCAGCTCGGCAACATCTGGGGCAGCGTCGCTGGTGCCGTTGCGCTCGCCTTCGTGCAGACCTATGGCGTCGCGATGACGTCGAGCACCTACTCGTCCGTTCTGCTCTATGGCCTCTTCGTGCTGACGCTCGTGCTTTTTCCAGAGGGGCTCGTGCACGGGCGGAGGACGAGCCGATGAGCGGCAGGTCATGGCTGCTTTTCTACTGCGCAGCCGTCATTGCCATCCTCGCGCTCCCTGAGCTCCTCGGCCCCTATGGACTTGCCGTCGCCATGACGCTCACCATGTGGATTGCGCTGACCCAGAGCTGGGTCCTGTTCTCGGGGCTGACCGGTTATGTCTCGCTCGGCCATGTGGTTTTCGTCGGCATCGGCGCCTATGTCGCCGTCATATCCTGGAACGTGCTTCCATTGTGGTTTGCGCTCATCCTCGGCGGCACGTTTGCGAGCGCTTTCGCCCTTGTCATAGCCTGGCCCGTCCAGCGTGTGCGAGGGCCCTACTTCGTCGTTCTCACCTTCGGCATCTCCGAGCTCGTGCGAAATCTTCTCCTCAATCTCGAGCAGAGCCTCGGTCAGACGAGCCGGCTGCTGTTCGGGCTTCCGGACAACGGTGAGCTGTTTCGCTGGATGGCGTCCTTCGCGCTGTTGGCAACGATGCTGACGCTCGTCGTCATGCAGAGCCGCTTTGGCCAAGGCCTTGCCGCCATCCGCGAGGACGAGATGGCGGCGCAGACGATTGGCGTACCCGTCGTCCGCTACAAGGCGCTCGCATACGCGCTTTCGGCCTTCGTGCCCGGTATGGTCGGCGGCATCCTGGTGCTCCGCTCGACCTACTTCGAGGTCGGCCAGGTCTTCAACCCGATGATCTCGCTCTCGATCATCGTCATGGCCATCATGGGTGGCAGCGTCTATGCCCGCGGACCGATCCTCGGCGCCAAATTCCTGACGCTCGTGCAGGAGTTGCTCTGGGCGCGCGCGCCGCAACTCTATCTCGTGCTGCTGGGTGCGCTGCTCGTCGTCTTCGTCATGTTTGCACCCAAGGGCATCCTCGGGCTCCTCGCCGCCCGCTCGAAGGCGGTCGCGGCATGACCTTCCTCTGGGTCTCGAATCTGTCGCGCCGCTTCGGCGGGCTTGCGGCTCTCGACGGGGTCAGCTTCGACGTCAACCCAGGCGAGATCCTCGGTATCATGGGGGCGAACGGGGCGGGCAAGACCACGCTCTTTGCGCTGATCTCGGGTCATCTGGTGCCGACGTCGGGCGAGGTCGGCTTCGAGGATCGCCTGATCACCGGCCTCTCGCCAGACCGCATCTGCCGACTGGGCATCGTGCGCACGTTTCAGATCGTGCGGCCCTTTCGCGGGATGAGCGTGCTCGGCAACGTCGTTGCCTCGGCCCACTTCGGCAGCAACCCGGCACTCGACCGGGACGAGGCCGAGGCAAGGGCGCTCGAGGTGATCGCGGAGGTCGGATTGCAGCGGCAAGCGGCCAAGCTCGCCGGCGAGCTGACACTCTCGGACCAGAAGCGCCTCGAGGTCGCGCGGGCGCTCGCGGCGCGACCCAAGGCGCTGCTGCTGGACGAGGTGATGGCCGGATTGACGCCCGCCGAGGTCACTGGGATGATCGAGCTGGTGCGCGAGGTCAGGGCGCGGCGGGGTCTGACGCTGCTCGTCGTCGAGCACGTGATGCGCGCGCTCGTCGATCTTTCCGAGCGGATCGTCGTGCTCCACCATGGACGCTTCGTGATGTCGGGTGCGCCGGACCAGGTCGCGAGCGACGCCCGAGTGCTTGCCGCCTATTATGGGGAAGGCGAGGTTTGACAGTGCTCCTCGAGATCGTGGCCCTTGCGGCTGGCTACGGCAATGTCGGCGTTTTGCGCGACGTCGCCATCGATGTCGAGGCCGGTGGCATCACGGCCATCATCGGCGGCAACGGCGCAGGCAAAACGACGTTGCTCGGCTGTATCGCGGGCCTGCTGCGGGTGACGCGCGGTAGCATCCTGCTCGATGGTGAGGACGTGACCGCGCTTCCGGCGCATCTTCGCGTCGAGCGAGGCATCGCGCTCGTTCCCGAAGGAAGGCAGGTCTTCCCGGAGATGAGCGTGGAGGAGAACCTCAGGATCGGTGCCATCACTGCACGGGCGCGCGATGCGGCGGGGCAGAGCTTTGCCCAGATGATCGAGCTGTTCCCCGTGCTTGCCGATCGTCGCCGCCAGATGGCGGGCACGCTTTCCGGCGGCGAGCAACAAATGCTTGCAATCGCTCGCGGGCTGATGGCCCGCCCGCGTCTCCTGATCCTCGACGAGCCGACGCTCGGGCTTGCACCCATCATGACGAAGCGCATTTTCGCGCTCATCCCCGAGCTCGTGGCACGCGGCACCACGATATTGCTCGCCGAGCAGAACGTGCACCTGACGCTCGCCATCGCTTCGCGCGCCTACCTCATGGAGAACGGCGCGGTCGTGCTCTCGGGCAGCGGCCCCGAGCTCATGACTCGTCCCGAGATCCGCCGCTCCTACCTGGGGCTCTAGTGTTCCGACTCATTCATTCGGTACCCCAAATGAATGGCCAGCCCACTAGTCAACTCTTTGTTTGTGTTCCGTCTTTCCATTCATTGATCCAGCTTCGCCGGAATCGAATGAATGGGCCGGAACACTAGCGAGCGCCGCTTGCCAAACCTTGGACTGCCGCGGCCTTGCGGTTGCTGATGAAGATCGGCGTTGGATGTATCGCAGCAGGGTGTCTGGGCGAGACGGCCGCCCTCCCCCGGCTTTGGGCTTGCGTCAAATCGAGCCGGCCAGACGCGTGAGACCACAGGCAAACAGAGCCGCCCCACCGGCCAGAGCGACCCTTCGAGCCGACGCCTCGCCGAGGCGCATGACGCCGAGACCGGTGCCGACGCCGATTGCGTGCAGGAGCGTCGTCGCCAGCACGAAACCGATCGCGTAGCTTGCTCCCAGCGCATCCAACGGCATCTCCCCACCATGGGCGTGACCGTGAAAGACAGCAAACAACCCGACCAGCGCCATCGCCGACGGCACCGTCAGCGGCAGCCGGAGGGCGATCGCCAATCCGAACACGGCGACCGATAGCGCAATGCCGATTTCAACGAACGGCACGCCGATATGCGCCATGCCCAGAGCGCCACCCACAACCATCATCAGCACGAATGAAGCCGGCACGAGCCAGATCGACCGGCCAGCGAGATTAGCCGCAAGCATGCCGACAGCCAGCATTGCCAGCACATGATCAAGTCCACCGATCGGATGCATCAGGCCATGAGTGAAGTCATTGACGTTGCCAACCCCGACATGGGCCAAAGCCGGCGAGGCAACGGTCACCGCGAAAGCAGCTGCCAGAGGTATGCTACGGATGAAAGCTCCCAGGGACATCGGACATTTCCTCAAAGCATGTTGGGTCGATGGCGAGGCGAAACTCGGCAAGAAGCACTTCCCGGAGGCGCTGCATTGGATCTGCCTCTCGTCGCCCACGGTAGCTCGAGCGGACTGCTCGATCGAGGCTGCGCAGGATCCGCCGCACGGGATTGCACCTCAAGTCCCGACGAGGTCGCTGCGGCGGATGCTAGCGTCAATCTCCTCGCCCCGCGCCTTGGCGAGAGCCGCCATGATCCTCATCAC
>JANPDA010000453.1:0-3648 GCA_031431235.1 Hyphomicrobiaceae bacterium | reverse complement strand
AGGCGTGCGGCTCCGGTGGCGGCGGGCCTTGCGACGACAACCGGCTGCGGCACGATCATGTCGATGAGGCTGGCGAGCTTGGGTCCGCCGAGACTTGCCGAGACGGTGCCGCTCCCCATCGCGGGCGTGGATCGCGGTCGGGCGGCTTCGACCGGCAAGGGTGCTGCGGCCGCAGGCTCGAGGCTCGCGACCATGGTGCTGCTCTTGGCCCCGGCTCTCAACGCGTGATAGGCCGCAATCGTTTGGGCGAGCTTGGTGTTTTTCGCGCGCGCCAACTCCACGTCCTTCATGCTGATCGCTCGCCCGTCCTCGGGAAGATGTTTCGACTTGCCGTTGGGGAACAGCAACGCCAGCTCCTGGCGCGGCATCCGCGGCCACATCCGCACGCGGCCGGTGTCGATGTGGACGAAGGGCAGCGCCGAGGTCGGGTAGTAGCCGACGCCGCCGCGCTCGCGCACCAGCGCCGAGTAGCGCAGCCGCTGCACCGGCACATCGGGAAAGTGCACATCGAGCGCCTTGCCTTGGATGTGTTGGCTGTTCTTGGCTTGCCCGCCGCCGCCCTTGCGCAGCGACTCGTTGGTGCGTGAGGAGCGGAAGCCCGAGATCACATGGATCGGTTGGGTGGAGCCGAGCTCCCGATAGACCTCCCACAGGATATCGAAGGCGGCCGGATCCATTTTTGTCGCCTCGTTGCGGCGCCAGTCGCGGAAGATCCAGTCGAGCTTTTCAAGGCCCTCGGGGACATAGGCTTCGCCGCGCTTGTAGACGACGGTCAGGCGCTCCCCATTGTGGATGTTGTAGAGCGTGAGCGTGCGCTCGTTGCTGGAGCCGGCTTCCGGCTGGCCGGCGCCCAATATCAGGCCGGCCGCGATGGCGAGCGCCACGGCGGCGAGCAGACTGACTCGTTTGATCACGTTCGAACCCCCGTCCGACCGAGTGGCCACCCACGCCGCCAGTCCTTCACGGGACTTCTCCTCGGCTCGGGGAATGACGATGGTCCTCCCCGAATCAAGGGCAGCTTGGTGGTGTAAGATTAACGTTTAGTAAGCGGGCGGATTGCGGGAAAACAAGGGCAGCGTCCAGGCCGGATTGAGGCGAGCCGGCCTCTTCCCGGCGCGGATTGTCGCGTCGCCGGCAGGCCGGCGCGGGTCACGCGGCGGACCCAACCTATGCATTGACTGCATACCTCTCCATCGCTATGTTCAACACCGATCCAGGCTTGGAACGGGGGCGATGCGCGGGAGCATCGCGCTGAGATCATAGGAGGGTAGCGTCATGGCGCAGAGCAAGGTCCACTGCAAAGTGTTGATCCTGGGTTCGGGCCCAGCAGGCTACACGGCGGCAATCTATACTGCGCGCGCCCTGCTGAAGCCGGTGCTGATCGAGGGGATCCAGCCCGGCGGCCAAATGACGATCACGACGGATGTGGAGAACTATCCTGGCTTTGCCGACGTGATCCAGGGCCCCTGGCTGATGGAGCAGATGAAGGCGCAAGCCCTCCACGTGGGGACCGAGGTCGTCTCCGACCACATTACCGAGGTCGACTTGAAGCGGCGCCCGTTCCGCCTGAAGGGCGATTCCGGCACACTTTACACGGCCGAGACCCTGATCATTGCAACCGGCGCGCAGGCGCGCTGGCTGGGACTCGCCTCGGAGGAGCACTACAAGGGCTTCGGCGTATCGGCCTGCGCCACCTGCGACGGCTTCTTCTTCCGCGACAAGAAGGTGATGGTCGTCGGCGGTGGCAACTCGGCCGTCGAGGAGGCGCTGTTCCTGACGCGGTTCGCGAGCAAGGTGACCGTCGTCCACCGCCGCGACAGCTTCCGTGCCGAGAAGATCATGCAGGACCGGCTGTTCAAGAACGCCAAGATCGAGGTGGTTTGGGACAGCGTGCTGGAGAAGGTGATCGGCACCGACAACCCCCGCGCCGTCACCGCCGCCCGCATCAAAAGCATGAAGACCGGCAAATCGAGCGATCTGCCTGTCGACGGCATCTTCGTGGCGATCGGTCATGCGCCGGCGACCGAGCTCTTCAAGGGCCAGATCGTCATGCGCCCGAGCGGCTATATCATCACCGCTCCCGACTCGACGGTCACCAGCATTCCCGGCGTCTATGCCGCCGGCGACGTCACTGACGAGACCTACCGCCAGGCGGTGACGGCGGCGGGCATGGGCTGCGTCGCCGCGCTCGAGGCCGAGCGCCACCTCGCCGATGTGAGCCATGGACAAGTCGCCAGATCGAGCGCGGCCGAGTAACCACGAAGGGATCGGCCGCCCTACGGCTGGCCGGAGGACAATCATGCTGGAAGGTTCCGCGTTGCTTTCAATGGATTGGGATAAGTTGCGCATCTTCCACGCGGCCGCCGAGGCGGGGAGCTTCACCCACGCGGGCGATGCCCTCAATATGAGCCAGTCGGCGGTCAGCCGGCAGGTGTCAGCGCTCGAGAAAGAGCTGAAGGTCGCGCTGTTTCACCGGCACGCCAGGGGCTTGGTGTTGACCGAGCAGGGCGAGCTCTTGTTCCGGGCCGCCCATGAGGTCTCGAGCAAGCTGCAGGCGACCGCGGCCCAACTCGCCGACGCTTCCGCCAAGCCGTCGGGCGAGCTGCGCGTCACCACTCCCGTCGGTCTGGGCTCGACCTGGCTCGTGCCGCGGATCGGCGAGTTCATCGATCACTATCCCGAGATCCGCGTGCAGCTGATCCTGACGGACGAAGCACTCGATCTCTCCATGCGCGAGGCCGACGTCGCGATCTGGCTGCAGGAGCCCAAACAGAACGATCTCATCCGCCGGCCGTTGTTCGCCGTGCACTTCCGCGCCTTCGCCTCGAGCCAGTACTTGAAGCGGTTCGGCGAGCCGAAGTCGATCGATGAGCTGCCGGGCCATCGCATTCTCGCCTATGGCGGCCCGCTCACCGCCCAGATCCGTGAGATCAACTGGCTGGAGACGATCGGCCGCGAGGATCGTCAATCACAGCGCTCGGTGCTGACAATCAACAACATCTACGGGCTGAAGCAGGCGGTGCGTCGTGGCATCGGCATTGCGGTGCTGCCGGACTACCTCGTGACCGACGACCTCGATCTCGTCGAGATTTTGAGCGGGGTCGAGTTGCCCGAGCTGCAGAGCTATTTCGTCTATCCCGAAGAGCTGAGGAATTCCAAGCGCGTCAAGGTGTTCCGCGATTTTCTTGTGGCCAAGGCCCGGCAATGGAAGCCGAGTGCCACATGATGGGCTCTGGCTCGTTATATGAATAGGTAAGCCGAAGCACTCAATACAGTGATCCAGTACAGATAAACCTAGCCGGGCATGGCATGATCTAGGTGCATGGCTGGCATGTTGCATGACGAATTGCATGTACTGCTCTCGCGGCCCATCTTGAGTGCGCTGTGACACGCAGCAGTGAAGGCTCGTATCCTCCCTTTGCGCCTTCTCGCGTGCCGGGAGACAATTGCCTCCCGGCACGGCGCGCCTGCCCCCAACAGGTGCACGATCGCAACTCGAGAGCCGGATCCCCAGTGGGTCCGGTTTTTCCATTGTGCGCCGGTCATGCCACTCGCGCCGCGAGGCGGTTGGAGCAAGGGCAATGGCCGGCCAGGCGAACGGCGACAGCAGCGGTCGCTGGCTGCGACGGGCGCCGACCCCGTCGTGCC
>JANPDA010000452.1:0-8419 GCA_031431235.1 Hyphomicrobiaceae bacterium | reverse complement strand
CTTCGCATGGGTAGCGGCGGCAAGGTTCTATTCCTCGACGATTCGGATGCCCCCGCGCCGATCTCCGGCCCGCGCCTCAAGCATATCGACGAAATCACCGCTGGCTCTGGCCGGCAGGTCATCGATCTGACCAGCCGGAAGTACAAGTATGGCGACGTGACGATCTCCGGTGGGTCCGGCGACGACATCCTTGCCGCCATTGCCGGTGACGATCTGCTGAAGGGGGCAAGGGCAACGACTATGTCTGGGGTGGGTCGGGCAACGACTTGCTAGACGGCGGAATTGACGATGATCACCTGTATGGCGGCGATGGCAATGATCACCTGCTCGGGCAATCGGGCGCCGATCGTATCATGGGGGGCAGCGGAGCGGACAGTTTGTCTGGCGGTGACGGCGACGACGCCCTGAATGGCGGTTCTGGCGATGATCGTCTGCTCGGCGGGGCTGGAGGCGACTTCATGGTGGGCGGACGCGGGGACGATTTTCTGGACGGTGGAGCAGGCGACGATGTGCTCGTCGGGGGCGCTGGTAAGAATAGACTTACTGATTTGCTTGGAAACAATACATTTGTTGGTGGCAATGATGAAGATTATATCCAGGGCGGCGAAGGTTCTGATCGAATATACGCAAATGGTGGGGATGACGATGTTTCCGGTGGCGAAGGCAACGATTCGATCGGAGGAGGTGGCGGGAACAACACTATTGATGGAGGCCCAGGCGATGACGAGTTGGAAATCGACCGGAATAATGGGGTGCTCCATACTGGACGGAACATATTCGTAATGCGCGACGATGACGGAAACGATACAATTTATGCCAATGGGAGCAATGATGGTTTGGATTACACAAACGCAACTGGTGCAATTATTCTGACTCTTGATTTATTTTTACCTGGATCTGTCTATAATTCCTCTGGTTCCGCTGGAAATGATATAGTAGATGGTATTGAGTTTGTGATTGGAACGTCATTTGATGATTTGTTTACTGGTGGAAATAATGGGAGAATTGAGGCTGGGGCCGGAGATGATACATTGCTGACGGTTTTTAATTCCCAAGACAATACGCTATTGGGTGGGCTTGGTTCTGACACATACGATCTTCGTCCAGCTGTATACTTCCAAAACAACGTCGGTATCATGCTCGACGGAAGCAACGTCGACTCGATCCTGGGCTTCGGCGACACTAACGGCGACAAGCTGTTCGCGCGCTTCTCCGACCTCGGCTTCGCGCCAGCCGCAGCTACGAGTATCACAGCCGGCGCAACCGTCAGCATCGGCGGCGGTCTCGCAACCGTCACCTATGCGAGCACGGCCAACACCGCGGGCCGCTTCGAGATCGCGTCCATCGCTGCCAATGGCGATGCCGTGCTCGTCGTCTCGGGCAGCGTGACGGGGACGACTGCCACCGCCGCCCATGCCCAATTCGTCTTCGACCAGAGCGACGGCGCACTCTGGTTCGACGCAGATGGCTCGGACGCGGGCGACGCCGTCAAGATCGCCGTCCTCGATCCCGCTTCGACCACCGCGACTGCCGACGGCATCGTCGGTACGGCGCTCACGTCGAGTGATTTCATGTTCGAAAACGGATGAATCTCACCCCCCATACCCCATTCCCGCATGCTCGATCGCCGGCTGCTTCTGGCCGATGAGGTCGGCGAGGATGCGGGCGGAGCCGTTGGACATGGTCCAGCCCATGTGGCCGTGGCCGGTGTTGAGGAATAGGTTCGGAATGGGCGAGCGGTCGATGATCGGGATCGCGGTCGGCGTCATCGGCCTGAGGCCCGCCCAATGGCTCGCCTTGGCGAAGTCGAGGCCCTTGGGGAAGAGCTTCTTTGTCCGCTCGGTCATCACGCGGAAATCCTCGGGGCGGTGGGCGACGCTGTAGCCGGCGATCTCGGCGGTCGCCGTCACGCGCATGCGCGCTCCCAACGGGCAATAGGCCAGCAGATTGTCCTCGTCGACCCCGCCGCGCTGGGCGACGGCTGATCTGTCGGTGATCGGGATCGTCATCGAGTAGCCCTTGACCGGATAGATCGCCAGCTTGATGCCGAGCTTCTCGGCCAGATGCGGGCTGTAGACGCCCAGGCACAGCACATAGGCATCCGCTTTCACCGTGCCCTTGTCGGTCTCGATTCCCCTCACCTCGCCGCCCGCCGTCGAGAGCGACTTGACAGTCGTCCCCAGCATCAGGGTCGCGCCCTTCTTGCGGCAGGCTTCCGCCAGTCCCTGGGCAAAGATCCGGCAATCCCCGCCCTCGTCGCCCGGCACGAACAGCGCGCCCGCGATCTGGTCGCGCGCAGCGGCGAGCCCGGGATCCTTGGCGATGGCGGCGGCCGTATCGAGCTCCTCGATAGCGATCCCGCAATCGCGCAGGATCTGGCATTTGGCAACGGCGGCCTCGAAGGTCGAAGGGGTGCGATAGAAGTAGACGAGCCCGCCCTCGACCCGGTCATAGGGGATGCCGGTCTCGGCCACGACCTCGTGCAGCACCTGCTGCGAGTAGACGCACAGCCGGGCCTTCACCTTGGTGTTGGTCGCAGCGCGCTCGGCCGTGCACTCGGCGAGAAAACCGCGGATCCAGGCCCATTGCCGGGGATCGAGCTGGGGCTTCAGCCGGATCGCCTGGTCGCCGCGCCACAGCGAGCGCCACATCATGCCCGGAGCGCGGGGCGAAGCCCAGGCATAGGCGTGGCCCGGCGCGATCAGGCCCGCATTGCCAAAGCTCGTGAAATTCGCGGCCTCGCTCTCGCGATCGATGATCGTCACCTCGTGGCCGTCCTTCAACAGCTGCCAGGCAGTGGTGATGCCGGCAATGCCGGCCCCGAGCACGGCGATGTGCATGTCGTCCTCCCGCTGATTTTTGCGGCAAACGTCGCATGCGAGCTGCCGGCAAGCAATGCGCACGCCGAGCCGCAGTGCTGCGCTCGCGGGCGGGATCGCCTCGGTGCTGCCGGAACCCCGACAACGAGGCGGAGCTGGCGCGCTCGAGCCCGGATCGCGCTACCAAGCAGGACTGCGGCGCGTGACATGGCGAGCATCTCGTGGCCCGTGCTCGACCGGGAAATTGTCGACCGCTCACCCGAGGTCCACGTCAGGAGCCCGTCCGCTGGCCTCGGCTGCGCTGGGTGCGCTGCTCGCCGCACGCGATCGAGGCGAGCAGTGCCAGCAGGCGGTCCCAGTCGATCGGCTTGGGGAAGTAGGCATCCATCCCGACCGCCAGGCACACTTCCGCATCACCCTTCATGGCGTTTGCGGTCATCGCAATGATGGGAACGTGCTGATTGTGGTTGCCGCTGCGGATCTTGCGGGTGGCATGCAGGCCATCGACGTGGGGCAGCTGGATGTCCATCAGCAGGGTATCGTAGTTGCCGTTCGTGAACATCGCGAGCGCCGTCAGGCCGTCGCTGGCGATCTCGATCCGATGGCCGGCGCGCTGCAGAAAGACGAGCGCGACCTTCTGGTTGGCGGGATTGTCCTCGACCAGCAGGATCCTGAGGCCGTCCTTGGCGCGCACCGGCTGCAGCGGCTGTGCGACTGCCTGCGGACGTGGACGCAGCATCGGCAAGAGCGGCACGAGGGCGCGCTCGATCGAGGCGCGGCGCAGCGGCAAGGCGATCTGCCCGTCGATCCCATCAGGTGTGGCAGGCTGGTCCGCAGTCTCCGCCGCCAACAGCAGCAGGCGCGGGCAGCCAGCCTTGGCAACCCCGCGCAGCTCGGCGAGCAGAGCCGAGCCGCCACCCGCTGCGATCGCTTGACCGAGCACGACGATGCTGGGTTGGCGCTGACGTGAAGCCTCGATCGCTTCAGCCGCCGTCGCCACCCGGATCACGTCCATACCGAGCGAGCGAAGGGTCCGCTCGAGGATGCCGGCGAGCGCCGTACGATCCTCGGCTATCACCGCTTTCGATCCATTGAGCGCCTTGCGCAGCTCGTGCAGCGCATCGTCCGGCCGTCGCTGGAGGATCGGTAGCGATAGAGTGAAGGCAAAGCAGCTACCCTGCCCGGCGGCACTATCGACCTCGATCGCGCTGCCCATCAGCCCTACCAGATCCTGGCTGACGGCAAGCCCCAGGCCGCTGCCACCGGGCTGGCGGCGAAGCGAGCCGTCCACTTGGGCGAAGCGCTCGAAGATCCGTGGCAGCGCGTTCGCCGCGATTCCGATACCGGTGTCCTTGACGCTGAACCGCACCTGGACCTCATTGTCGCCGAGCCACTCCATGTCGGCACCGAGCACGACCGATCCGGCAGTGGTGAAGCGCACGGCATTGCCGGCGAGATTGAGCAGGATCTGACGAAGCTTGCCGCCATCGACCCTGACGGACTTGGGCAGCTCGGGATCGGCAAAGGCCGCGAGCGCAAGCCCCTTTACCCGGGCCGCAGGAGCGAGCACGTCGACGATGCCATCCAGGATCGCTGAAATCTCGGTCTCGGCCGGCACGAGCTCGAGCATTCCCTGCTCGATCCGTGCGATGTCGAGCACGTTGTCGATCAGCGATCGCAGCGCTTCGCCCGGGGCCCGCATGCCCGCGGCCAATGCCAACGCCTCGCCGCTGAGGCCGGCGTCGCACAGCTGGGCAGCCGAGCCCAGCAGCGCCTCGATCGGTGTGCGGATCTCGTGGCTGATGGTTGCGAGGAAATCCGATTTCGCCCGGCTGGCGAGCCGGGTCACCTCGGCAGCACCGTTCGCGACGGCAGCCGCGGCTTCTGCGGCCTGTTTGGCGAAGCGCATGGCCTGCTCGGCCCGCATCCGCGCCAGGATCTCCGCCTTCAGCTCGGCGGTGCGTTCCCCCACCCGAGCCTCGAGTTGGGCACCCGCCTCGCGCAGCGCCTCCTCCACTGCCTTACGCTCGCTGATGTCCTGGAGCGTGCCGGTGAACTCGACCAACTCGCCATCGGCGTTGCATACGGGCTCGCCAATCTCGTGAACCGGCATGATGGTCCCGTCGGGCCGTCTGATCCGGTATTCGATCTCGTAGCGCACGCCTAGCGCTTCTGCCCGGTCGTAGGCCGCAAGCACTGCCGGAATGTCCGCCTCGACCATTGCGTCCGTCAGGCGGATGTCGCCGGCTTGCCCCGAGATTGCTGCGGCCTCAGCCCCGAACAATCGGGCATACTCGTCGGAGCATGAGATCAAGCAACGCTGGTGGGTGCTCCAGCGCCATGAGCCGATCCGGGCAACCTGTTGGGCAGCGATCAGCGCCTGGTCGGCAATGCCCTGCTCGGTCAGCTCGTGCAACAGGCAGCCCATCCCGAGCAGCTCACCCTTGCGGTTGCGGATCGGGAAACGCACTTCATCGAAGGTCCGCACCACGCCGGTCGCATCGCAGGGAATGGTCCGTCTGAGGGTACCGTCCTCGATCACCTTGCGGTCGATCGCCTCGAAGCGTCGAGCAAGCTCGGGCGGGTAGAGCTGCTCAGGCGACTTGTCGAGCAGGCTCGCACGCGGTTGCCCGCTCATCCCCTCATAGGCCCGGTTCACGAAGGCATAGCGGCCTTGGGCGTCGCGCACCCACATGCCGAAATCCGCGTGCTCGTCGATCGCCTGGCACCAGGCATCGTAGAGCTCCAATTGCTGCTCCAGCTCCGCGATGCGCCGGTTCGCCGTCGCCAGCTCGACCCGGTCGTCCTTCTGCCAGGATTGCGGCAGCAGCCGGAAGGCGGCACGCGGGGGAGCCTGGTCTGGCGATCTGCTTTGCTGCGACATCGAACCCCCACGAGCCGAGGAGCCGCACGGATGAGCCGCCTCTCGGTCCGCTCAGAATTAGCAGAAACCCTTGAAGCAGCCTCTAAGCGCAAAGTGAGAATCTTGCTCGAATTGCGCTCGAAGTGATGCCCTGGCATTGGCGAAGCTTTAACACTCGCCACCACCCGCGTGCGCCGCCCTCACAGAGCCATGGCGGCACGCCGGCCCTCGTAGATCGCAATATGGGCCTCGCGTGCGGCGAGCCCATCGCCGATCACGCTTGCCGCGATGCCTCTGGCGGCGAGCGTCGCCGAGAGCGGGTCGTGCGGGGCATTGAGCGTCGCCAGCACGAGCGTATCGGCCACGACGACCTCGTTGCTGGCGTCGAGCAGGTCGCGCACGGTAGCGCCATCGCCATGCCAGGCCTCGACCGCCGATTCGGTGCGGAAGACGACGCCGAGCCGCTTCAGCGCGGCGCGTACCTTGCCGTCGCCGGCCGACGCTCCGATCTTGGCGGCGATCCGGCTCTGCGGTGTCACGATGGTGACCTCGTGTCCGGCGTTGGCGAGGTGCCAGGCGGTTCCCGTGCCGCGCCACGAGCCGTCCTCATCGAGCACAACCACACGGCCGCCGGCCTTGGCCGTGCCCGCCATCACGTCCTCGGGCGCAAGCACGCCTGACAGCTCCACCCCCGGCATGCGGTCGCGCGGGGCGAGCACACGCTGAAAACCCGTCGCGGCAGGAAGCGATCCGGTCGCGACAATCACGGCGTCGAACGCGCCCTCCTGGATCGATGCCGCATCGACCCGGCAATCGAGCTCGAGTTTCACCTGCAGCTTGGCGAGGCGCGTCACGTACCAGGCGAGATGCTCGAGAATCTGGCCCCGCCGCGGCTGCAGCCCGGCCAGCCGCCACTGTCCCCCGATCTGGCGGGAGGCTTCCATCAGCGTCACCTGATGGCCGCGCTCGGCAGCGACCATTGCTGCTTCCAGCCCCGCCGGCCCGGCGCCGACGATGAGAACCCGCTTGGGCCGATCAGCCGGTTTCGTGATGGCCGCATGGCGCCACGCGCCCTCGCGCCCGACGGCCGGATTGACGAGGCAGGAGATCCAGTAGTCGCGCTGACGCCGGCCGCGGCATTGGGTGTTGCACGAGATGCAGGGGCGGATGTCCTCGGGCCGGCCCTCGCGCGCCTTGTTGCCCAGCGCTGGATCGGCAATCTGGCCGCGCACGATCGACACCAGGTCGGCGCCGCCTGAGCCGATCAGTGCCTCGGCCGCGGCCGGCGTCCGGATCGAAGCCTCGGCCTGCATCCGCGCGTGCTTCAGCGATTTCCTCAACTCGGCGGCAAACGGCGCGCCCAGCTGCTCCTCGTAGAGGAATGAAGGGATGATGCCGCCGGAGGTGAAATAGCTGCCATGGCCACAGGTGACATAGTCCATCAGTGCGCGCGAATCGTGCCAGGCGAGGATCTCGGCAAGCGCTGCAGCCGAGGGCATGGCGGGCGCGGCCGGGTCGAGGCTGACTGCGAGGCCAATGATGAAATCCTCGCCGCAATGCTGGCGGATGCCCTCCATGATGAGGCGGGAGAACCGCGACCGGTTCTCGAGCGAGCCGCCCCAGCGATCGTCGCGCCGGTTGGTGAAGGGCGCCCAGAACTGGTCGATCAGCGCATTGTAGGCGGCAAACAATTCGATGCCATCGAACCCGGCCTGGCGTGCACGCCCGGCAGCCGCGACGAAGCTCGCGATCGTCTGCTCGATCAGGGCCTGGGACATGGCCGCGCTGCCCGACCCATCAAAGAAGGACGCCAGCCCGGAGGGCGAGGGATAGACCTCGAACGAGTTGTCCCAGTCGCCATGCTGGCCGACATGATAGAGCTGGTGGATCATCACCACGTCGTGGGCATGGCAGGCATCGGTGATGCGCCGGAATGGCGCGATGATCGCGTCGTCCCCATGCCGGAAATTGCCGCGGGTGAGCACGGCATGGCGGTCGACCGGCACCGGCTCGACCACGATCATGGCCGCGCCCCCTTCCGCCCGATCGCGATAATAGGCAAGGTGGCGCTCGGCCGGCAGGCCGCTCTCGGCCATGTTGGCGGTATGGGCGCCAAACACCAGGCGGCTTTTCAACGTCTTGTGGCGGAGCGGCAAAGGCGAGAAAAGATGGGGAAACGAGTTGGGCATGGACGGCTCCTCGCGGCATCTCCGCGGCAGGCTAGTGTCCCCTCCCATTCGTTCGATTCCGGCGAAGCTGGATCAATGAATGGAAAGAGGGAACACGAACAAAGAGTTGGCTAGTGGGCTGGTAACAGGGGCAAAACGCCGGGCGATCGGGCTTTATCCGGAGCGGATGAGGTCGGGCAGCAGCGGCACGCAGGCTGCGCCGGGCACGCCGAGGCGGGCGCCGAGATAGTCCCAGAAGGAGATCGCCTGCTTGTTGCAGGTTTTCATCAGGCCGAGGAAGGCGTCGCGGCAGTCGCGGCCCAAGTCCGAGCGGGTGCCGCCCGAGACCTTGCGCCGCGTGACGTGGGCGCGGATATCGCTCTCCGATCCATTGGTGTGCAGCGGCACGTCGGGCCGATCCAGCACCGTCAGCAGATCGGCCTTGTTGGCATGGTGGCGTTTCAACAGCCGGTCGAGCATCGCGAAGCCGGTGGTGGTCGTGAAGATGGCGTCGAAGCGGGTCGCCAACTCCGCCTTTGCCTCTGGCGTCGGCGCGCGGGCATACGTTT
>JANPDA010000451.1:0-3159 GCA_031431235.1 Hyphomicrobiaceae bacterium | reverse complement strand
GCCTGTACTTCGATGACAATCATCTCAGCAGCAACGGCGCCATTTATCTTGCCCAGGCCTGGGAAAAAGAGGCCGATTTCCCATTCAAACCATCTCAATGACCTCGACGGGCATTCCGATCGCGAATCTCATATGCGGTTGCTGCGTAAGCGCAGCCCCGCTCGCACGTTGACAGCTTGCGGGGCGGTCTTGTCGTAAGCGCTGCACTGTGACCACCTTGCGATCGTGAGTTCTGATCGGCGATTTACGGGCATGGCCCGGGATCGATACGTCGATAGCGACGACACTAACGATATCAGAAGTGGCTCCACAATTTCGGACGATGGGATGAGTGGATTGTCTGCCTGACAGCGGGCACGGTTGTGCCTGCTAATCAGGAGCATCCGATGACGAGACGAGCGAGGCGGAACCACTCATCGGCCTTCAAGGCCAAGGTGGCGATAGCGGCGATCAAGGGCGAGCGGACGATCGCGCAGATCGCGGATCAGTTGTAAGCCTCCGGTGAGAACCGCCTTGTTGCAGAGGGGCATTTCCCAGACCCTCTCGTCGATCTGATGCGGCGCGGAGTGTGGATGTGTCCACAAGAGCGATCATGGACACAAGTCACCAGCGGCGGCGCAAGCGTTGGCCGGAGGGGCTGAAGCGGGAGATCGTGGCGGCGACGTTGCGTCCGGGCGCTTCGGTTTCGGTGGTGGCGCGGCAGTACGATGTCAACGCGAACCAGGTGTTCAGCTGGCGTCGCCGGTATGCCGGCAGGAAAGATCCGTCTCCATCATCCTCATCGCCGTCAGGGCTCGTGCCGGTGACGCTCACGACGGAGCCGGAGGCCGAGGCTTCAGGGCCACCAGCACCGATGGCCTCGGACATGATCGAGATCGAGGTCTCAGGCACCTATCGCGTGAAGGTCGGGGCAAGCTTTGACGCTCGTGCTCTGAAGCGTGTCCTCGATGTGCTGAGGACGCGATGATCCCGGTTCCTTCGGGCGTGCGGGTGTGGCTGGCGGTCGGACGCACCGACATGCGGCGCGGCATGAACGGGCTTTCTCTGCAGGTGCAGGAGACGCTCGGGCGCGATCCGTTTGCCGGCGATCTTTTCGTCTTCCGCGGTGCGCGCGGCGATCTCGTCAAGATCCTCTGGCACGATGGGCTTGGGCTGTCGCTCTATGCCAAGCGGCTGGAGCGCGGCCGGTTCGTCTGGCCATCAACGAACGGTGGCAGCGTTGCCATTTCTGCCGCGCAGCTCGCCTATATGTTGGACGGGATCGACTGGCGTAACCCGGTTCACACATTCCGTCCGGAACTTGCGGGATAAGTGTTGGCGTGCACGGTTTGCGAATGCGCTCCGCGTGCGTCTGTGATTCTCTTGGATCATGGATTCGCCGCCGCCCGATCTTCCCGACGATCTCGATGAGCTGAGGACCGTTGCGGCAGCGGCCCTCGCTCAGAACGCCGATGACGCGGCGACGATTGCGCACCAGAAGCTCGAGATCGCGAAGCTGAAGCGCCAGATCTACGGACCGCGCTCGGAGCGGGCCGCCCGCCTCGTCGACCAGATGGAGTTGGCGCTCGAGGACCTGGAGGCAACCGCCACCGAGGACGAGATTGCCGCCGAGAAAGCGGCGGCCAAGACGACGGTCGCGCCTTATGCCCGCAAGCGACCGTCGCGCCAGCCCTTCCCCGAGCATCTGCCGCGTGAACGTGTGATCGTTCCGACACCTACGACATGCGCCTGTTGCGGCGGCACGCGATTGAGGAAGCTCGGCGAGACCATCACCGAGACGCTGGAGGTGATCCCGCGCCAGTGGAAGGTCATCCAGCATGTCCGCGAGAAGATGACGTGCCGCGATTGCGAGAGTATCAGCGAGCCGCCGGCGCCGTTCCATGTCACGCCGCGCGGCTGGGCGGGCCCCAATCTCATGGCCATGCTGCTCTTCGAGAAGTTCGGCCAGCACCAGCCGTTGAACCGCCAGGCCGAGCGCTATCAGCGGGAAGGCGTGCCGCTCGCCCTGTCCACGCTCGCCGATCAGGTGGGTGCGGGATGCGCCGCACTGGAGCCGCTGCTCAAGCGTGTCGAGGCGCACGTCTTCGCCGTGCATGAAGGCCATGGCTCCGCCATGAGGCGATTGCACGGTGACGACACGACCGTGCCGGTGCTGGCAAAAGGTAAGACCATCACGGGACGCTGCTGGGTCTATGTCCGAGATGATCGTCCATTTGAAGGGCGAGCCCCACCGGCGGCGATGTTCTACTACTCGCGCGATCGCGGCGGCGAACATCCCCGATCGCATCTGGCCAAATGGTCCGGCCTGCTGCAGGCCGATGCCTATAGCGGCTACAAAGAGCTTTACGCGGCTGGCCGCAAACCCGGGCCGATCCTGGAAGCGGCCTGCTGGGCGCATGCGCGCCGGCCGTTCTTCGCACTCGCCGACATCGAGGCCAGTGCCCGGCGGAAGGCAGAGGGTAAGACGCCCGCACCGATCTCACCGCTGGCGCTGGAAGCGGTCCGCCGCATTGACCGGCTGTTCGAGATCGAGCGCAGCATCAATGGGCGGAGTGCCGAGGCGCGTCGCGCCGTGCGCCAGGAGTTGAGTGCGCCGCTCGTCGCCGATCTCGAGGCCTGGATGCGCGAGGCACGCCCCAAGTTCTCGCGTGGGCACGATCTCGCGAAGGCGATGGATTACATGCTCAAACGCTGGCCGTCCTTTACGCGCTTCCTCGATGACGGCCGCGTCTGCCTGAGCAACAACGCCGCCGAGCGCGCGCTGCGCGGGATCGCGCTCGGAAGAAAGTCGTGGCTGTTCGCCGGCTCAGATCGCGGAGGCCGGCGCGCCGCCGCCATGTACAGCCTCATCGTCACCGCCAAGATGAACGGCATCGACCCGCAAGCCTGGCTCGCCGACGTGCTCTCACGGCTCGCCGGACATCCGGCCTCGAGGATCGACGAACTCCTGCCGTGGAACTGGCAGCGCGCTCGCAACGTCATCAGCCACGCCGCCTGAAATCCGCCACCCCTGCGGTCCTCACCGAATGCTTACGGATGATCCGGGAGCCCTTGCGGACTTTTCGCAACAGCTTCTGCAGCACGTCATTGTGGCTCTGCGGCCAATGCCCGCCGCGCTTTACCTTCCAGAAGTCGACGATGTCACCGACGAGGTACAGC
>JANPDA010000450.1:0-18235 GCA_031431235.1 Hyphomicrobiaceae bacterium | reverse complement strand
GTCTGCCGGGGTTGGGCTGCCGAGCTGATCGGCAGCAGGCTTCTCTTTCTGGAGTAAGGACACCGACGACACTAAACGAATCGAATTGAAGCGTATGCAGTCGGCCCAGCCGTTTTCCCGGCCAAGCGACCAGCGGGAGCGCGGAGCCGGGACCCCATGAAAAGTGCCGAAGGCCCAATATGTTGCGGCTTCGCCGCTTCTTGCGCTGGATCCCGGATCAATCTCCCCGGCGATAGGCCAGGGCTCCGATCGTCCGGGAAGACGGAGCAGTCGTTGTTCGGATTGTCCTAAGCTTGATCGAGATACCGCCCAAGCGATGCTCGTGCCTCGCTCACGCTGTCGTGGGCGCGCAGTGTCAATCGGCGCGGAACTTCGACCCCTGAACGGCGTGCAGTATCAACCCCGCCTTGGCGCGGGTCGAACGGCGGCGGGCCCAGACCGCTCGTGTAGCTGACCGCGAATCGGCGCTACGACGAACCGCGCCAGCAGAGCAACCGCCCAATCGGACCGGCTCCTAGGCCGGAACAAACCGCTCTGTCGGGCGTTTTACAGCCTCGAGACGATTGATCATCGAGGGATCGGGACGCGTGACGGCAGAGCCTGAAGTCGAGTGCCGGGCTTCAACCCTGCGGTCGGACTGACGGTTGCCGCTGACGCCGCCTGTACTTCGAGCAACGACCCGACATCGCACCTGCAGCCGGCAAGTCGTCGAAGCGGTCGCGTCGCAGCGCAGCGCGCTGCCGATGACTGCCTGCATCGGTGGTTTTCTCCAGGAGAGTGAGCATGTGGATCAGCATACGCGAAGAGCTTCGAGAGATCTTCTGGCTCTTGTCCGTGATCGCCGGCTTGTCGGTCGCGGCCGTGACAGCGGCGACCGCGCTTGCCCAGGCGCTCGCTCTGCAATAGGCCGCGCCGGCTCCTCGCTCCGGCAAGCTGGCACACGCGTTGTGGCGAGTTGATCCGACATCAAAAGGAAGCAGCACCAGATTTCGTTGCTGTTTTTTTGAGTTGTAACGCCCGAGCCCCGTGCGCTCGCGATCCAACCACTACTACACTTATTCACACCAGGAGACATCAGCATGACCATGCATCCGACCCACAACACGCTGTCTGCCAATGTCCGGGCCCAATCGGTCGAGGTCTTGAACAAGCATCTGGCAGCGGCGATCGACCTGCATGCCCAGTTGAAGCAGGCCCATTGGAATGTGCGGGGACCGGGCTTCTTTGCGATTCACGAGCTGTTCGACAAGGTCGCGGAGGAGGTCGAAGGCTACTCCGACCTGATTGCCGAGCGCGCCGGCGGGCTCGGCGGCGAGGCCAATGGCACCGTTCAAACCGCGGCAAAGCACTCGTTTCTGCTGCCCGAGGCGCTTGGCATTGCCGATGTGAAGCAGCACGCCTCCGCCGCCGCGGGAAGTCTGGCGGCGTTCGGGGAATCGGTGCGTGAGGCGATCGGACAGGTGACCACGTTCGGCGATCTGGCGACGGCCGATCTGCTGACCGAGATTTCGCGTGGCGTCGATCAGCAGCTGTGGTTCGTCGAGTCCCATACCGCGCCGAAGCGCGAATGATGCTCGGCCCCCGACGCATCCCGCTGCCGATCGGGTCTGGCGGTAGGGCCGAGCCCCGCGTCGCGTCCACGCAGCGTGGAACAATCGACTCATCGCGCGCGTCTCCTGGCCAGCAAGCCGCTATCGACCTCGACGATTGCATTGGCGCCTGGGTGAATGAGGGCGGAGCGGGCGGCGAGGTCGACCGCACGATCGGCGTCGCGCAATGGTCGCCCTGATGTGTGGATGAGCAAGCCGCCGGTGGGTGCCTGCGCCCTGCATCCGACCGCACGGGGTCGACCGTATCAACCCCCAGAGCCCATGACCTGCAAAGGCAACGACATGACCAGCAGCTTCGCCAGCGCGCCTGCCAACCTGCCTGCAATCTGCAAACGCGTAGCCCTCGGCCTGTTGGTCGCGGTCACACTTTCCGGAGGTACCGCCATGGCCGCAGACGAGCCCGACTTCACTCTCGTGCTCCGGCAGGGAGCGTTCGAGGTGCGCGACTATCCCGCGCTGGTCGTGGCGGAGGTGACGGTCGAGGGCGAGCGCTTCGCGGCCGCGAACGCCGGCTTCCGGCTGCTCGCCGGCTACATCTTCGGCGGCAACACGCGCCGGCAGTCCATCGCGATGACCGCCCCCGTCGTCCAGGGTCCGGTCGCAGCTGACGAGATCGCCATGACGGCGCCAGTGCTGCAGACCGGGCAAGCCGGAAGCTGGATCATCCGCTTCGTCATGCCCGAGACCTACACGCTCCAGTCGCTGCCCGTGCCGAACGACCCCAGGGTGCAATTGCGGAGCCAGCCGGCGGCTCGCGTCGCGGTCGTACGCTTCTCTGGCCTCGCTCCCCAGAAGGACATCCAGCGCAAGACGACCGAGTTGGTCGATTTCCTCGCTGCCCGCCAGCTGAAGGCGATCGGGCCGGCATCGCTGGCGCGCTACAATCCGCCATGGACGCTCTGGTTCATGCGGCGCAACGAGATCATGATTCCGGTGCGAATCGAGCCGGCCTAGTAGGGCTCGGGCAGTGTCGACAAGATAGTGTTGAAGAAAATACTCGGGAACGAGCTCCACTCTGGTGCGTTAAAATTGAGTGAAGTTTGGAGCGTTCATGGATATGGAAAGAACAAATACATCATATCCCGGATAGATTCCGATAAAACGCAATAGAGTGACATCAGGGTCGAACCCACCAGAGAAATGGAGCACGAAACATGATCAACATCTCAAAGAGATTCATGGTCGCAAGCGCGGCGGCCTTGATCAGCCTGATGGGGGCCGTCGGCTCGGCCGAATCGGCCGAGTCGCGTGGCGGTGTGGACAATCCTCGGCACAACTATGTCGTCGGGGCGAATGCGAGGCACGTCAACCGTTCGAGGCGCTTTTCGAGCAATCGCGGTCATCATGTCAGGCGCCATCACTTTCAGCGCTACTACGGCTACAACAACAATTACTACAGCAATGACGATTACAGATACTACAGCTACAACAACCACCGCCGGTATCGCACCTACGGTCCTTCGATCGGCCTCAACATTCCCGGGCTGTCGATCTACCTGGGCGGGAACAATGATTGCCAGGTCTTCCACCGCAGGTGGAATGCAACCGGCAGCCGCTATTGGCGCTCGCGCTATTACAGCTGCGCCAACGGCTGATCCGACCGGCTCCCCGGTCTGATTGCCGATCCTGTCGAGGGCATGCCAGCGCACGCGGGCATGCCCTCGTCACATTCGGGGCGCGCGTGGAGCCTGCGCTCCGCCGCAAGCGACTTGCGCTCTCAGCCGAGCCTGACCAGCAGGCGATGCTCGTTGCCGTCATCCCGCAGCGCGGCACGCACCGGCCTTGCGACTATCGCCTGCCCATCGAGCTCAGCGAGGACGATGCCGCGGGAGACGCCGCCGGGGTTCTCGACCATGATAGCGTAGCGCGCGGAGCGATACCGGACGGTCATCTGGAAGCCGGGCCATGCCTTGGGAATGCAAGGATCCAGAAGTAGCTCTGCTCCCTCGAAGCGAAGGCCCAGAATGCTCTCCACTCCCGCCCGCTGCATCCAGCCGGCCGAGCCCGTGTACCAGGTCCAGCCGCCACGCCCGACATGGGCAGGGGCCGCGTAGACATCGGCTGCGACCACATAGGGCTCGACCTTGTAGCGCAGCACGCCGGCCCGGGTGCGCGCGTGGTTGATGGGGTTGAGGAGCGAGAAGAGGTTGGCCGCCTTGTCGCCCTCGCCGAGCGCAGCGAACGCCATCACCGACCAGAGCGCGGCATGCGTGTACTGGCCACCATTCTCGCGGATGCCGGGTGGGTAGCCTTTGATATAGCCGGGATCGAGCGGCGTCCGGTCGAAGGGTGGAGTGAACAGGAGCGCGACACCCTCTTTCGGGAGGATCAGCTCGCGCTCGACGGACGCCATGGCACGAACAGCCCGCTCGGGCATGGCGGCACCCGAAAGCACCGCCCAGGATTGCGCGATCGAGTCGATCCGGCATTCCGCGCTCTCGGCGGATCCGAGCGGAGTGCCGTCATCGAACCAGGCGCGCTTGTACCAATCCCCGTCCCACGCTTCCCGCTCGAGCGAGGCCCGCAGCGCAACGGCATAGGTCCGCCATGCTGTTGCACGTGCGGCCTCGCCACGGCCCTCGGCGAGGGCAGCGAACGCGCCGAGCGTTGCATAGAGCAGCCAGGCGAGCCAGACACTCTCGCCCTGGCCTTTGTCGCCGACCCGGTTCATGCCGTCGTTCCAGTCACCTGAGCCCATCAGCGGCAGACCGTGGCCGCCGAGCGCGAGGCTCTGCTCGAGGCCGAGCACGCAATGCTGGTAGAGGCTCGCGGTATCGTCGGCGATCGTCGGCTGAAAGAAACTGTCGTGCTCGCCCTCCTCGAGCCGGCGGCCCTCCAGGAAGGGCACGAGCTCGTCGAGGATTGCCGCATCCCCGGTGGCGCCGACGTAGTGAGCCGTCGCATGGGCGAGCCAGACCCGGTCATCCGTGAACCTCGTGCGCACACCCTGGCCCGAGTGCGGCAGCCACCAATGCTGGACGTCGCCCTCGACGAATTGCCGTGACGCCGCGCGCAACAGGTGCTCGCGGGTCAGCTGCGGGCGGGCGTGGGCCAGGGCCATGCCGTCCTGGAGCTGGTCGCGGAATCCATAGGCGCCACTCGCCTGGTAAAATCCCGAGCGCGCCCAGATCCGGCAGGCGAGCGTCTGATAGAGCATCCAGCCGTTCAGCATGATGTCCATCGACCGGTCGGGCGTCTCGACGCTCACGGAGCCGAGTATGTCGTCCCATTGGTCCGCCACCGATGCGAGGACCGCATCGAGATCGGCGGCGCGGTAGTGCTCGACCAATCGGCGTGCGTCGCCTGCATTGGCGGCCTCGCCCAGGCAGAAGACGAGCTCGACGGTGGCGCCAGGCGCCAGCATGATCGTCGTCCTCAGGGCGCCGCAGGGATCGAGTCCGGCTCCGACCTTGCCCGACAGCGGCGCCGCCGTGGAGAGTGCCAACGGGTTGGCGAGCGTTCCGTTGCGCCCGATGAACTCGCGGCGGTCGCCGGTCCAGTCGGTTTGCCGTCCCCCGAGGTCGGCAAAAGCGACGCGCGCACCGAACGCCGTGTGCCAGGGATTGGATGCGAGCATCGCACCAGTCTGGGGATCGATCGAGGTCGAGATGAATGCCGCCGTTGCCGTGCGGGATGGGCCGAGCACCCATTCCACGTAGGCGGTGACTGCAATCCGACGCGGGGATGACGACGTGTTGCGCAGCTTCAGGCGCGAGATCTTGATCGGGCCCTCGACAGGCACGAGCTGGAGCAGACTGGATTCGATCCCGTGCGACGTATGCTCGAACCGGCTGTAGCCCCGGCCATGTCGGGCGATATAGGTCGCCTGCTTGTCGCGGATCGGGAGAGCCGTCGGGGTCCAGACGTCGCCGGTCTCCTCGTCGCGCAGATAGAAGGCTTCGCCAGATCGATCCGAGATCGGGTCGTTGGAGAGCGCGGTCAGCTGGTTCTCGCGGCTGTTGAGGGACCAGGTCGAGCCGCCGCCCTCGGCAGGGACCTGGAAACCGAACGCCGGGTTCGCGATTACGTTGATCCAAGGGGTCGGTGTCGACTGGCCGGGGCCCAGAATTGTGACATACTCCCGGCCATTGTCGGCAAAGCCACCAAGGCCATTGAAGAACTCGAGCTCTGGCATTCGCGACGGCCGCCGCGGAACTTCGACAATCGCAGGGCGCCTCGTAGTGGTGCGGGCCAGGGCCTTGGTGTTGTCCAGTCGGCGGTCGAGCTGATCGGACAGCCGCCCGCGCTGGCCAACCAGCACCACGCGCGCCACCGATGTCAGCAGGGCGCGGGTCTCAGGCGGGATCAGATCGGATCGGAGCACGAACACGCGTCCCACCAATCCATCGACACGAACCTGTTGGCGGGATTGGCTGGTGCGCACGAGCGTCTCCAGTGCGATCTGGAGGTCCTGAACATAGGACGACGCACGCTCGTTCAGGATCACCAAGTCGATTGCGAGCTGCTTCTGGCGCCAGTACTCGTGCGCCAGCAACAGCTCCTCCGCGAGCTCGAGGTTTTCGATCTCGGAAATGCGCAGGAGCAGGATCGGCTGATCGCCGGATATTCCCTGCGCCCAGAGGCCAGGCTGCCCGCCGGCGCCGCGCCGAATGGTGTCGGAGGACGGACGCATGGTCGAGCCGGAATAGATCAGGTGACCGGCAAGCTGCTGGAAGCGGCTCGCCTCGCCGGAGCTGATGCCCAGGTGATGCAGCTGGACTTGCGCCTGCGTCCAGGCAAGCGTTGCCGCTCGATCGAAGGCAGTGACGTCACGGTGCTTGTCGATCACATCGAGGATCGTCGCGCGGGAGGAGGCAACGACAGTCCAGAAGGCGATGCGCGCGATCGCACCGGGCTCGATCCGCACTCGGCGGCGGAGCGCGAACACTGGATCGAGCACGGTCCCGACCGTGTTGGAGAGGGGCCTTGCGTCGATGATCGAGATCGGACGCCGCAGCCCGTTTCCGCGACCGAGAAAGCGCGCCCGATCGGTCTCGATCTCGGGCTTGCCGATCGTCTCGCCATCGACGACTGCCAGATGCGCAGCCCAGACCTCGCTCTCGCTGGGCGCGCGCCGTCGCCGCGTCGCCAGGATCGCTCCGAGCTGGGCGTGGTACTCGGTCTCGACGAACAGTTTCGAGAACGCGGGATGGGCGACATCGGCGGAGTGTGGCGCCAACGCGAGCTCGGCATAGGAGGTGATCTCGATCTCCCGCACGCTGCTGCCGGTGTTCGCGACCGTGACGCGGCGGACCTCACCATCGTCCTCGGCCGAGACGATCACCTCCATGGTGGTCGTCAGTGTCGCGTCGTGGCGCGTGAACTCGGCGCGACCTTCATTGAACTCGACATGGTAGTCGTCGGGCTCGATACCTGTCGGCTGATAGCCAGCCGACCACACCGCGCCGCTGTGGACATCGCGCAGGAAGACATAGGAACCCCAGTCGTCGGAAGTCGGATCCTCCCGCCACCGTGTGACTGCGAGATCGCGCCAGCGGCTGTTGCCGGACCCCGCGGCCGTGAGCATCACAGCGTAGCGACCGTTCGAGAGCAGGTGAGTGACTGGCGAGGCGCTGTGAGGTGAGGTCAGCTGGCGACCGCCAAGCGGCTCGGTCGCACGGAATTTGGCCGTCGCCTTAGCATCCACAGACCAGGGGTGGATGACCGCAATGTCGCGGGGTGTGCGTTCCTGCAACAGCAGCTCGGTCGCCTGAATGATCGGCTCGGCGTGGAACCTCCCGCGCATCCGTCCGTCTTGCAAGACGTTGGCAATGGCAACGATCGTCATGCCCTGATGATGCGCCATATAGGCTCGCACGATGGCATACCGCCTGCCCTCGGGTACCCGGGTGGGCGTGTAGTCGAGTGCCTCGTAGAAGCCGTAGCGGCCGCAGGCGCCGGCCCTGTCGAGCCGCGCGAAGTTGGTGACTGCAGCATGGGGATCGACCATCGCCGCCAGTGCCGTCGCATAGGGAGCGACGACGGAATTCTCGCCCAGTCCGCGCTTCAGACCGAGACCGGGGATGCCGAAGTTCGAATATTGATAGGTCAGCTCCAGGTCGCGCGTGTTGTAGGCCGATTCCGAAACGCCCCATGGCAGGTCGAGCCTTGCGCCATAGTCGATCTGGCGAAGCACGATCAGCTGGCTCGTACGCTCGAGGAGGCTGCCTGCTGGCGCGCGCATCACGAGCGAGGGCATCAGATACTCGAACATCGAGCCCGACCATGAGATCAGCGCTGCACCATGTGCGACCGGTGTCACTGCCCGGCCGAGATGGAACCAGTGGCGGGCCGGGACATCACCTTTGGCGATCGCCAGGAAGCTGGCCAGCCGCGCCTCCGACGCCAGCAGATCGTAGCAGCTCGGGTCGAGCGATCCGTCGGCCTCACGATAGCCGATCGACAGCAGCTTGCGGTCCGGGTCGAGCAGGAACTCGAAGTCCATGGCAAGTGCGATCGCGCGCGCGCGTTCGCCCAGTCCGGTGAGGCGTGCTTGCAGGGTTGCGGTCTCGTCCGGCGACTGCCCGACGTCGCGGCGGTGGGTTGCGATCGACCTTTGCATCGCCTCGGCCCAGTAGACGAGGTCCGAGCTGCTGCCGATGCCCTGCTCGAGAGCGAGCGCACGGGTGATGTCGGCCACGTTCTCAGCTTCAGTCGCCAAATCGGCGAGACGGTCGGCGATACCTGCGCCATGCATGGGCGCCTGCCGAAGCCCGGCAAACAGCAGGGCATGCATGTCGTCGAGCTGTCGCCAGGTCACCGTTTGCGTGAGCGGCCCCTCACGATGCCGGCTGGCCTCCTGCACGCAGAGGTCGAACGCATCGCCGATACCGCCGAGCCGCTCCGCATCCGCGACCGGGTTGTCGCGCCACTCGTCGAGCGCGTTGGCGAGCGCGATCAGGTGCCCGGCCAGATTGCCGCTGTCGACGGAGGAGATGTAGCGGGGATCGAGCGGACGCAGATCCTGTGTATCGTACCAGTTGTAGAAATGACCCCGAAAACGCGGGAGGGTTTGCATCGTCGCCAAGGTCGACTCGAGCCGCTCGATCGCCTCCAGGGTGCCGATCCAGCCGAAATCCCGCGCGCTTGCGACCGACAAGAGATAGAGCCCGATGTTTGTCGGTGAGGTCCGGTGCGCCAGCACCGGATTGGGGTCTTCCTGGAAGTTATCGGGCGGGAGCATATGATCAGCGCGCGTCACGAAGCTCTCGAAGAACCGCCAGGTGCGGCGGGCAGTCAGGCGCAATGTGACAGCGTCGGCCGTCGATAAGGATACGCGGCCGGCCACGAGGGGTGAGATGCTCGCCCAGCGAGCGACTGCCGGTGACGCTACCCAAAGCACCACGAATGGCAGGGCCACCAACCAACCTCCCTGGCTCGACAACAGGGCAACGGCAATCGCCGCGCCGGCAATGACGATGGCGCCGACCATCTGTCGATAAAAACCGGCCACATCCGGTCGCTTGCCTTGGGTTGCCTGTGCAGCCGTCAGCCATTCGAGCAGATGGCGCCGGGTAATGAAAAGGCGGATGAGGGTCCGGCCAATCGCATCGCCCATCAGCCAGGCCTGATGGGCGAGAAATGTGACCAGCAAGGCCGACTGCGCCAGCGCGAGGCAAAGATCGTTGCCCATAGCGCCGAAATGGCTGCGCAGTGTCGTCCCGGCGCGCGACGGCAGAATGGCGCCGAAGATGGGCATCAGCGTGGGCAAGGCAATCGTCGCGATGACGAATGCCGTCCACATCAGGGCGGCCTGCAAAGGCAGGGCCCAACCGACAATCAGCGCTGCGACCGCCAGCGGCGCGGACAGCGTCCGCCGCAGGTTGTCGATCATCTTCCAGCGACCGATGGCGGGCAGAGCATGACCGGCGCGGAGCACTTGGGCGCCCGAGTCGAGGCCGAGGATCCATGGCAGCAATTGCCAGTCGCCGCGTGCCCACCGGTGTTGACGCATGGCGGCAACGTCGTAGCGTGCGGGGAACTCCTCGACCACCTCGACATCGGTTACGAGGCCGGCGCGGGCGAAACTGCCCTCGAACAGGTCGTGGCTGAGCAGTGTCGAATCCGGAACGCGACCTCGCAGCGCGGTCTCGAAGGCATCGACATCGTAAATGCCCTTGCCGGTATAGGAGCCTTCGCCGAAGAGATCCTGGTACACATCGGAGACGGCAGCGGCATAGGGATCGATTCCGCCCATGCCGGAGAAGACTCGCTGCAGGAATGAACCCTCGCGCCCGACCGGCAGCGACGGCGTGACACGCGGCTGCAGCACGCCATAGCCCTCGACAACTCTGCCCCCGTCAGAGTCGAGCCTGGGCCGGTTCAAGGGATGCGCCATCTTCCCGATCAGCCGGCGGACCGCATCGCGGGGCAGCTTGGTGTCGGCATCCAGAGTGATGACGAACCGCACTCCTTGGGCGGTACAGGGCGAGCGTCCATCGATGTCGACGAAGGTCGTTCCGCGATCGCCGCGCAACAGCCGGTTCAACTCATGGAGCTTGCCGCGCTTGCGCTCCCAACCGACCCACCGTCCTTCACACTCGTTCCAGACCCGTCGGCGATGCAAAAGCAGAAAGCGGCTGCCGCATGGTGCGGGGCCATGACGTTCGTTGAGGCGGGCGATACCCTCGGCTGCCACCGCCAGCAGCGCCTGGTCACCGTCCGCCTGCTCGGCTCCGGCGTCGAGCCAATCAGATAGCAGCGCGAACTGGAGATCGCCTTCCTGGCTCGCGAGATGGTGAATTTCAAGGCGCTCCACCTGCTCCTCGATCGACTCGCGCGTTGTGAGCATGGTGGGCACGGCAACGAGGGTACGCAGGCTGGACGGAATGCCGTTGCGCAACTCCATGGCTGGCAGGACCGTCGGCCCCAGTCCCCTCGTCACGCACCCGTTCACGAGCGCGACCGACGCATCGATAGCCGGAACCACTCCCAGCACACCGAGGAGAGCCAACCACATCCCGCCAACCCCGGCTCCCGCAAGGGCGAGCAAGGGAAGCACGAGCAGCGCCAGAGCGACGGCAACGATCGCACTGCCATAGCCGGCGATGCCTAGTCCCCGGTTGAAGTTGGCGAGGCGCGTGCGCAGGGGTGGCTGGAATCCGACCTCGGCCTCGAACGAGCGGCGTCCACCCGAGATCAGGTGATAGCCAGGGTCGCCCAGACGGTCTGCATCTGCGCCTGCAGCGGCTTCCCGGGACCGGGCGGCCACCACCAGCACACGTTGCGCGATCTCGATCTCGGAAAGGCGCGAGCGGCGGGCCAGGCTCTCGATCGCGCTGCGGTAGAGGTTGCGCGTGGAGAAATCGAATTCCGCAAACCTGGTACCCTCGGTCAGCACCTTGTCGACGAGGCTCATGCGCTCGAACAGCTCGGTCCAGTCCACGTCGGAGATCAGGCGCATGCTCGTGATGATGTTGCGCACCGTGACGGTTGCCGCGCCCTGCTTCTGGTGCTCGTCGTTGACGACCTCATCGGCGGAGGTTCCTTGCGCTGCGAGCCGAGCAGTGAGCCAGGTGAGGGCCGGAAAGGCTCTGGGATCGGAATCGTGCAGCCGGTGCAGGAGCTGGACCGAGAGGGCGCCCGGGAGCGGCCCGCGCTCGTAGTCCGCCAAGACCGTGGTCGCGGGCACGGCGGCACGTCCTTTCGACTCCAACAGGCGATCGACGAGGCTGTCTGCCTCCTTGCGCGCATCGCTGCTGGCGACGATGCGTGCGGCAATGCGTCTGAGGTTTTCGACCAGCACGATCCGCAGAGTAATCGCCATCGCCCAGAGCTCGCCGATCGTCAGCGGCTGGACCTCCTGGTAGGCAGCGACGTAGCGGCACAGCATCTCGTGGTCGAAACGGCTGTCGGTGTGGGCGACGAAGGCCCAGGCGACGCCGAGCACGCGCGGATAGCCGGCGAAGGGGCCGTCGGCGAGCTTGGGCAGCTGGCGATAGAAGCCGGGCGGCAGGTCCGAACGGATCTCACGGATCTGCCGCTCGACCAGATGGTAGTTGTCTATCAACCATTCGGCGGCCGGTGTGATCGCCCGCCCTTCGTCGTTCGCCACGCAGATGGTGCGATGGGCGCCAAGCAGGACCGCGGCATTGTTGGCCAACCGGCGCGCGAGCGTATGTCCCTTGGAAGCTCGCAGCGCGACCGGTTGCGCGGCCGCCAGACTGCGTGCATGCCCCTCGAGGCGTTCGCTGCTGAACAGCTCTTCGCGGATAGCCTCCGGATTGTCCCACGGCGAGGGCACGCGGGCGAAGGCATGGCGAATGAGCGATGTCATATGATCTCGCGGTCAAGCGTTGATGGCATTCGATCTTCACATGGGACACCATCCGTTCGCCGCAGCTGCCGAGCGTGTGCGGTCGACGAATTCCCTGGCGATGATGTCATGGCAGTGGCCCGCGGCTGGCGCCCGGCATTGCGGACCGGGTTGCCCGAGATCGCCACTCGAGTCCAGGTCAGCGAAGCCAGATAGGGCGCTTCGCTGACCGGTCTGGGTAGATGGTTCAGCTCAAATGCAAGCTCGTGTCCAGGTCGATTCAGGTGGCGCGACGGATGAAGCCTATGAGCACGAGCAGCACGACCGCGCCGATAGTCGCCGAGACGATTTGACCGATGATGCTCGCACCGGGGAATAGCCCGAGCTGGGGGAGCAGCCAGCCAGCCAAAACCGCACCAACAATGCCAACGGCGATGTTTCCGACAACTCCGTAGCCATAGCCTTTGACGATGTTACCTGCAAGGAAACCGGCGACTGCGCCGATCAAAAGCAATATCAATAGCGATTCCATTTGCATTGTGTTTCTCCTGTCTAGGTTGACTCGTCGAATGTTGTTTCAGCATTGGGTAAAACCGGAAAGGCCCGCTCGACACGGGCCCCTCCTCATTCCAACATCGGCTACTGAGCCTTGGTCAACTGACCGCGCAGCTCCCCATCCGGATTTGCTTCAGTGTGGATGTTGAGATACAGCTTGCCGGCCAGCAGATCGGCTGCCTGCGCGTCGTTCAGTGCGGTCGTGCCCTCGAACGGGCTCGACAACAATTCCAGTGGCACTTCCACGCCAGCGTTCTGACCCACATCGGCCGGGCCATGAAGATGGGCGCCTGTGGGTTGTCCGGTCAGGCCCGTGTACGTTCCCTTCCAGGTCAGCATCTTGCTGGCGTCGTCGTAAGTGAAGTCGACAGAGCCGGTGCCCGCGGCAATCGTCGGCGGCACCTCCTCTGCGCCGGAGAGGGATGCCTTGAACGTCATGTTCTCGGCGAATGCCGGAACTGAAGCGAGAGTTGCAGCAAAGGCCAGCGCGATGATTGCGGCCCGTGAAAATTCGTTCATTGCGTGCTCCTGATTTTCTGAGCCGGGCGGCTCGATTTGACGACACGCCCGTAAAACGGGATTGCAAGAGTCTTGTTCCCGGCTTTCACAACAGATTCATTGCTCCATCCTCGACAAGTGAAAGCACCGCATTTCAGGCACTGCAACGGGTGATCAGCGTGACAGCGTCGACGAGACCCTGCGAGCGGCGTCAAAGGGAGACGGAATACACTTCCGCTGTCTGATCCGTGCTGAAGCCCATGTGCTCGGCAAGCCGCGCTCGCGCTCGATTGACCCGGCTCTTGATGGTGCCGACGGCACAGCCGGCCACGACAGCAGCTTCGTCATAGGAAAAGCCCTCGGCGCCAACCAGAAGGAGCGCCTCGCGCTGGTCGGCCGACAATTTTGCGAGCGCGCGACGAAACTCCTCGAACTCGAGGTGCGCCATCTGGCCGGGCAAGGTGACGAGCTTGGCCGCTTCCTCGCCATCGACATCGGCGACCTCGCGCCGTGTCTTTCTCAGCTCCGAGAAATAGGTGTTGCGCAGGATTGTGAACAACCACGCCTTGAAGTTGCTGCCGGGCGCGAACGACGCACGGTGATCCCAGGCTTTCAGCAGGGTTTCCTGCACGAGGTCGTTGGCCAGATGCGGGTTACCACACAGCGAGATGGCGAATGCCCTGAGGTTGGGGATCGCCACCACGAGGGCATTGCGAAACGTCGGCTCGGCGGGTTGACCTGTCACGAGCAGCGCTCCCGCCGCTCTAGCTCGTCGAGCAGTCTCAAGAACTCCTGGGGTACCGGCTCATCGATGATGTTCCGGTAGAGCTTGCGGAGTTGAACGCCGATCAGGCGTTGCGCACTCTCGCTCAGTGCCGGACCCGGCTCCTCGTCGAAGGGAGCTTGCTGCGGCGTCCTGGAGGGCGCCGGCTCGGAAGTCTCCACCGGGACGGTGCCGTGCAGCTCCGCAGGTGGCGTCGTCAAGCCTGGCGGGCTCACGGCTGACTCCGGTTTGTTGTCCTCGTTCTTTGGTTGGCTCGACATCTCGGTCCTATTTCCCCGTCTCTCTTACGTGCTCGCCCCGTATGGTTCGGCCTACCCGTTGGGTCAGAACCACCGACCTGCGAAAAGGTTCCCGATTCCTCGGAACTTTTTCGGTGCGACCGCGTTCTATGCTCATGTAACAGGATCCCGGGCTGCCCATGCAAACGTGTGGGTGCCGCTCTGGGGATGTGCTCCGAGGGGAACGAAGCCATGACCTCCATCTCATCGACGATCCTACCTCATCTCCCCTATCTGCGTCGCTTTGCCCGCAGCCTGACCGGTCGCCAGGAAAGTGGTGACGCCTACGTGGCGGCACTGCTCGAGGGCCTCGCCTTCGACCCGGACGGGTTGCCGAGCGATCTGACACCGCGCACCGCCCTTTACCGGGCGTTCTTGAAAACCTGGAATTCGCTCGCCATCAATGGCATGGCCGAAGCTGCAACTGGGCACGAGTCCCAACCGGCACCGTCCGAGGCCAAGCTGGCGCTTGCCGAGCGGCGGCTCGGGCAACTCACGCCGCAGTCGAGGCAGGCCTTCCTTCTGGTCGCCGTCGAAGGGTTCACTCCCAGCGATGTCTGCGAGATCTTGGATCTGCCGCCGGACCAATCCGCGAAGCTTCTGAGCGAGGCGAGCCGGGAGATCGCGGAGCAGGTGCAGAGCACCGTTCTCATCATCGAGGACGAGCCTCTCATCGCCATCGATCTGGAATCCGTTGTCACCAGCATCGGCCATCGGGTGCTGGCGATCGCGCGCACGAGGCAGGAAGCGGTGGTGGCCTTCAAGAAGCACAAGCCGGGGTTGGTGCTCGCCGACATCCAGCTGGCCGACGGCAGCTCGGGGCTCGACGCTGTCAACGAGATCCTCGGCTCGACGGAGGTCCCTGTCATTTTCATCACCGCCTACCCGGAGCAGCTGCTGACGGGGAAGCGCCCGGAGCCCACCTTCCTCATATCCAAGCCATTCCGCCAGGAGACTCTGCAGGCCGTCATCAGTCAGGCGCTGTTCTTCGATATGAAGGCAACGCCAGCGAAAGGTGCAGCACCGAGCTGACGGCTGAGGCCTTGGCTCGCCGGAACTGTTCGCAGTGTCGGCGCGTTGTCATGGGAGTGTCAATCAGAGCAAGGACCCATCCCCATGCGCACACTGAACGATTTGTTCGTCGACCTGCTGAAAGACGTCTACTACGCTGAGCGGAAAATCACCAAGACCTTGCCGACCATGATCGACAAGGCCAGCTCACTCGATCTGCGCGCGGCGCTCTCTGCCCATCTGGATGAGACGCACAACCAGGTCGAGCGGTTGGAGCAGGTGTTCGAGATGATCGACCAGAAGCCCCGAGGCAAGACCTGCCAGGCGATCGAAGGCATCATCGCCGAGGGCGATGACGTGATGAAGGAGGCCAAGTCCGAGGCCGTTTGCGACGCGGGCATGGTCGGCGCCGCGCAGGCCGTCGAGCACTACGAGATCGCGCGCTACGGCACCCTGATCAAGCTCGCCTCGCAACTCGGACTGAAGGACGCCGTCAAGCTGCTGGAGGCTACGCTCGCCGAGGAGGTGAAAGCCGACGCGACACTGGGCAAGCTGACGCCCAAGGTCTACGCGCTCGCCGCATAGTGGTGCAAATCCGACATTTGCATCCGCTGGCTGCACGTGCCCGGGCAGTCCAAAGCAAAGGGAGCCCCCGTCATGCGACGGGGGCTCTTTTTTTGGCAGGGATCCACGTGAAGATGCGGCCGTGAGATCTCTGCAACAGCGATCGCTGCACAACGAGAAGGGATGGCCACCTGATCAGGCGACCACCCCAGCTTGGTACTATCTCAGGCGAATTCAGGTCACATGCGGCCGATGAAAGTGTCGACCTCGCGCTTGGCCTGCTCCTTGGCGTAGCCGTAGCGCTCCTGGAGCTTGCCTTCCAGCTGCTCACGCTTGCCGCTGATCAGGGTCAGATCGTCGTCAGTGAGCTTGCCCCACTGCTCCTTGAACTTGCCCGAAACTTGCTTCCAGTTGCCGGTGATGGTGTCCCAGTTCATAGCTAACTCCTCGATGGTTGGATTTGCCATCCGATTGGCCTCAGGTGCGCCGGACCACTCCGGCTACAAGCGAGACGCCGAACAGGACGATGGCGATCCAGAACAGGATCTTGGCGCCTTCGACAGCCGTGCCGGCCACACCGCCAAAGCCGAGGGCTGCGGCAACGATTGCGACGACGAGGAAGACGACGGCGTAGTAGAGAAAGTTGCTCATTGGCTCTGCTCCAGAAGTCCTGTTCGACTGATTGGGAAACGCACGGGAGATGCTTTGGGTTCCATCGGTTGGATTCGGCAGCCGCGCAGCCGCATCCGGCGCAATGCTTCGGATGCCGCGGTGGCGGTCCCCTGCCGTTCCATCCATTTCCAAGTAGTACGAGGGGCGGCGGCCGACATTGCGCACATGGCCGGATTGGCTTTCAGAGCGCGGCTCACGGCGCGGTCTATCCTCGGGTTGCTGCGTGCTCATGGTGACCTCCGTTCGACGCTGGCATTCCTGGAGGAACGGCCCAGACGGCTGCCGGTTCCCTCGCCGTCGCACGGAACTTTGTCTGTCCCCTCACGTTATCGGTGCAGACGCCAGATAGTCAGCTTCAGGTCTTCCCTCCCGAAGTCATGGCGAGCGTCTTGGACGCTGATTTCTCCTCCCCGAGAATTGGCGAGCCGATCGAGGCCCGCGCGATCACCCCCTGGTCGCGTGGGCCTCTTTTTTTGCCGCATGGCGGTGCTTCCCAGGCCGCACACAACGCGGAAGGGCCAGGAGCGACTTCGCTCCCGGCCCTTCCATTGCGGCACGATAGGCTTGTCTACTGGACGGTCGCGGGGGGCGCCGGCACCGTGGGGGACTCACCCGTCGTGACGGGTGCGTCGTTGGCTCCCGTGGTTGTGGTGTTCAGCCTCGGCGCCTGATCCACGCGCTTGCCGGTCCACTCGAAGGTCGGGGCTGCCGCCAGTGCGGCCTTGGTCGTGTTCACAGCCAGGAACCAGGCTCCGTCACGCTGCACGACCTCGAGCTGATCGAAGGGAACAGCCACGTTCTTCTCACCCATGCCGAGGAACCCGCCGACACCGATGACGAGCGTGGTGATCTTGCCATCGGGGCCGAGCAGCAGGTCGTTGATATCGCCGATGCTCTCGCCGGCGGTGTTGTAGACGACGCGGTTGCGGAAAATGCTCACCGAAGCGGTGTTACCGGGCATGCTGGGCAGGAATTCGATGTTGCCCGGCGGGGCAACGGTCGTCGTGCTCACGGTCGTCGTACCGGCATGGGCCGTGCCGGCTAGCATCATAGCCATCAAGCCTGCAGTTGCAAAAGCGCGCATCGCAGTCTCCATCTTGCTGTTCGTCACTGCCGATCCGGACTGGAGCGGCTTTGGCAGGAAAACGGTCGAGCGAGCCGTCGGTTCCGCGCTGTGGTGTCGATTGTTGGTGCAAAAGAAGAGGGGACGCTTCCCCGCCAGGAGCGTCCCCAACGCGGAGCCTGTGTGCACAGGCATCGCGCTTACTATTTGGAGGTCGCAGAGCTTGCAGGTTGGCTCCTCGAGCCGTCCGACCCTGGGTCGAAACGATCCCGTCCCTCCTGAAATCAACGCGCGACGCCAGCGAAAGGTTCCCTCGATTCACTCGAATGCGGGGCGTGGCCGGAAACTCGAGCGGCAGGTCGAGCACGCAGACGAACCCATCCGGCTCGAAGCGACGCATTCGACCCAGATCCTCCTTTCACTGGCGAAGAAATGAAGTAGATTTCAAAGTGGATTCGGCTCACTTCGACGCCCATTCTCGGGAAAGCCACGCATTTGTCTGCGCGCAATCGAACAGGCGAGGGTTGGCAAGGTAGGCCGATGCCACCCAATCGAATGGATCGAAACCCGGAATGCCGACATCCTCATTCCAGAACTTCACCGGAACCTTTCCCCTCGGTCGGATGGAACAAGTGCCCTGGCCTATGGCCCATGACGGCAACAATTCGCGTTGTTTGCCGTTGTAAATCGGGTCTGCCATCGAGGGTTGCCGCGATGTTGGTCAGAGGTCCTAGTGTTCCGTCCCATTCATTCGATTCCGGCGAAGTTGAATCAATGAATGGAAAGACGAAACACAAATAAAAATTTGGCTAACGGGCTGACCCATTCATTTGGGGTACCAAATGAATGGGTCAGAACATTAGCAAGCCATTTTTTGTCATCTTTAGAACGAGGGATGTTTGTTCAACCACACTCCCCAAGGCGTTTCCGAAACTCGTGGAAATG
>JANPDA010000449.1:0-9674 GCA_031431235.1 Hyphomicrobiaceae bacterium | reverse complement strand
TGAAGGGGTCGCCCACCTGCACGGTCGGTCGCTTCTCGTCGGACTTGTCGTCGAACTCGGCCGACGCCATGGTCGCACCATGGATGCCGTCGCGCCCCGTTTTCGAGCCCACAAAGACGACCGGGTGCCCGACGCCCATGGCGGCCGAGTAGAAGATGCGGTCGGCCCGTGCGAGGCCGATGCACATGGCGTTGACGAGGATGTTGCCATTGTAGCCGGGGTCGAAATTGGTCTCGCCGCCGACGGTGGGGACGCCGACGCAATTGCCATAGCCGCCGATCCCCGAGACGACGCCCGAGACGAGCTGGCGGGTCTTCTTGTGCTCGGGATCGCCGAAACGCAACGCGTTCAGATTCGCGACCGGACGCGCGCCCATGGTGAACACGTCGCGCATGATGCCGCCGACGCCCGTCGCGGCCCCTTGGTAGGGCTCGATGAAGGAGGGATGGTTGTGGCTCTCCATCTTGAAGACGACGGCATGACCCTCGCCGAAATCGACGACGCCTGCATTCTCGCCGGGGCCCTGGATCACGCGGCTGCCTGCCGTCGGCAGCTTCCTGAGGTGGAAGCGCGACGACTTGTAGGAGCAATGCTCGCTCCACATCACCGAGAAGATGCCGAGCTCCAGATGCGAGGGCTCGCGCCCCATGATCTCCAGCACGCGGCCATACTCGGTGGGCGAGAGACCATGCTCGACGACGCGCGCCGGCGCAGTGCCGCCCTTCGTGCCGCGCTTGGCGGAGGTCTGCTTGGTGGGCTTCTTGGTCATGACCGACGCTTCCAGCTCGTTGATCGAATGAGGCGCTTATAGACGGCGAAGCGGATCAATCCCAGCCCGGGCGCCTGGTCCGCCACCCCATCGATCAGGACCCCAGCAGATCCTCTTTGGCCAATCCCGCCTGGACGATGCGCATTTGCCCGGGCGCGAGACTCTCGACCAGCCCGAAAGCCGCCTCGGGCGAGCCGCCCAGCCAGGTCTGGAACTCGGCTTGCGTCGTCAGCAGCACCGGCATGCGCTCGTGGTTGATGGTGGCGACGAGGGCATTGGGCAGTGTCGTCATGAAGCTGAACACGTCGATCTCGACCGGGTCGCCATTTTTGCGGATCGCCCCCTGGTGGCGTTGCCAGAGGCCGGGGAAGGCGAACAACGGGCGCGGCTCCTCGCCGGTCAGCCCAAACCAGTGCCATGTCGCCGGCGTCACCTCCCGCGGCTCGGCAAACGAGGAGGCCGGCACCAGGCAACGGCGCCGTTGGAAGGAGTCGCGCCAGAATGGGCTGGAGCGCGCCTTGTCGTCACGCACGTTCGTCACCCGCCGCGGCGCCCGCCCCGGTTGCGGCAGCACGAACCCCCAGCTCATGGCGACGAGCTCGCGCGCGCCGTCACCGGCGAGACGCACGACAGCCGCTGAATGGCCCGGAAAGATCGCCGATCGAGGCGGGATCTGCTCGGCGCGATTGTCGGCGATCTCAAAGAGACGGAGCACGGCCTCGCGGGCACGTGTCATCGAATAGAGATTGCACATGGGCGAGATCCTACCCTGCCGGTCTGGGGCAAGGAAGCCGCCGGCGCGCGCTTTGGCGGGCCCGGCCCGACCTGTGACGCTTTTGCTTCAGGCCGAGGCAAACATTGAGTGCGAATTCACCTTTGATCTACCGTGAGTTAGCATCTCGGCGTTATGGTTGATCGCATCAGTAACGCGTAACCGGGGTTGGCAAAATGCGCTCTCTGAAGCTTTTATGTGCCGTCATCGCACTCCTGTTCGGCTCGACCTTGGCGGCTCAGGCCTCCGTCGTCGCCAAGATCGACATCTCCACGCAGACCATGAACGTCTATGTGAACGGCTCGCTCGCCCACAGCTGGAAGGTCTCCACCGCGCGCGGCGGCTATCGCACGCCGACCGGCAGCTACCGGCCGACGTCGCTGCAGCGCATGCACTATTCGCGCAAGTACCACAACTCGCCGATGCCCCATTCGATCTTCTTCCGCGGCGGCTACGCGATCCACGGCACCGGCTATGTGAAGAACCTCGGCCAGCCCGCCTCCCACGGCTGCGTGCGGCTCCATCCCTCCAATGCAGCGCGGCTCTTCTCGCTCGTCCGGGCCCATGGCGCCGGCAACACCAAAATCGTGGTCACCCACTGATCCCGAAGCCGGGCGCAACATCGCTCGGCCAAATCCGCGATTGTCCTTGCCCCCCGCTGCCCGTGCAGCGGGGGTTTTTCGTGTGCGCGCCGCACTGTGCTCCACTGCTCGATTTCGCACAAAATCTATTCAATCTGCGCACCAGGCGTTTGCTTGCGGCCAAGCACAATCACAACCCTGGATTGCAACTACGTAAGGGTTCGCGCATGGTAGGTCTACAAACAAGAACACCTAGGAAGGACAAACCCATGCAGAAGACCGTAATCGCAGCCTTGACCGCCGTGGCCCTGCTGACAGCACTGCCGACAGCCGCCAACAAGATGAGCACCTCGTTCGATCAGACCAGCATTGTCCTCGCGCACGCGAACGGCGATGTGCTCATCCTCGAAGAGAACCGACGCCGCGGGCTGGTGCTCGCTCTGGCGGCTGCCCAATAGCGGGGTCGGACACCTTGGCGCCGCTGAAACCCGCCGGCATATAGCCCAAGGTGACCCAACCGCTACGCCTCGTGCGTCACCCGTCCATCGACGACCGTCAGCACGGCCTTCACGTCGGTCAGCGCCATCGGATCGACCTTCTCCAGGTCCGCCGAGAACACGGCAATGTCGGCGAGCATGCCGGGCTTCAGGCGGCCCTTGCGCGCTTCCGCAAACTCCGTGTAGGCGCCGTCCTTGGTGTAGCCGGCGATCATCTGCATCAGCGTTTGCCGATGACTGGGCATGCCCGGCTCGAACGCCTCGCGCACCATGCCGGCCTTGAACGAGAGCATCGGCGCGATCGGGGACACCGGCCAGTCGCTGGAAAACGGCATGGCGGGCGAGACCTCGCGCAAACTGCTCCAGGCATAGGCATAGGGAAGCTGGCGGTCGCGGATGCGTGCGATCCCCGGCCAGGCGGGGAACACGATGCCGGGCACATGCGTCGTCTGCATCGAGGCGATCACCCCCAGCTCGCGGAAGCGCGGAATGTCGGCCGGGTCGATCACCTCCACATGCTCGATGCGATGGCGGCTGTCGCGCCGGCCGTTGGCCTTGATCGCCGCCGCAAAGCCGTCGAGCGTGCGGCGCTGCGCGCCATCGGCGATCGCGTGCACGTCGAGCTGCAGCCCGAGGCGGTCCGCCTCGATCGCGATCTCGCTCCACTGCTCGGCGGAAAAGTTCGGATCGCCGAAGCAGCCGGGCTTGTCGGGGTATTCCTCCAGCGTCAGCGCGGTCCAATTCTCCATCACGCCGTCCATGAAGAGTTTGACCCGCCCCGAGTAGACGCGCTCGGAGGCGAAGCGCCGCCGCATCTCGACCGCATCCTCGGTCAGCCTCGACAGCGGGAAATAGTTCTTCATGTGGAAGGGGCTCTGCACCCGGATCGTGAAGTCGCCCGCCCGGTCGATCTCCTCGCAGAGCTCGAGGGTGTAGAAATTGCCGTCCATGTTGTGGACGCTGGTGAAGCCGAAGGAGGCGCAATACGTCATGCCGCGCTTCAGGATCTCCTTGTCGGATGTGCGCTCGGCCGCGCTGGGCGGCGGGCTCGGCTCGGCTGCGTCGGTGAAGCCGACGGAGTCGCGGCCCGCCGTACGCGTATGGGCCAGCACATGGCGGAAGGCGCCCGGCTCGCGCAGCTCGCCCGTCGCCGTGCCGTCCGCGGCCAGCACGATCTCCGAGCCGGTCGGCACCTCGCCGCCGCGCAGTATGCCCGCCAGCTCGAGCGCCTTGGTGTTCGCCCACACCGTGTGGTGATCGGTCCCCATCATGGCGAACGGCCGGTCGGGCAGCACCTCGTCGAGATCCTGGCGTGTGACATAGACGCCGTCGCCGATCACGTTGTAGGCGACCGAGTTGGCGTAGACGAGCTTCTGGCTCGGGCGCTCGGCTGCGAACGCGCGCACGGCCTTCGTCAGATTGTCGATCCCCTGGACGGGCGCCAGATCGAGGTTCTCCAGCTCGGCCGAGCCCATGAAAATGTGAACGTGGCTCTCGATCAGGCCAGGCGTGACGGTCGAGCCTTGCGCGTCGAACACGCGGGTGCCGGGGCCTTTCAGGCCGCCGACATCGGCCTTGGAGCCGACCGCCAGGATCTCGTTGCCCTTGACCGCGACGGCTTCCGCGCGGGGCGCCGCGTCGTCCATGGTGAGGATACGGGCATTGGTGATGATGAGGTCGGCCGTCGGCGGCATGGCGGTGCTCCACTGGTGCTGGTGGCGCCCATGCTAGCGAGGAACCGGGGCTCAATGGAAGCGGGGAGCTGCATGGCGGCCCATGAGCCAAGCGCGGATGCTTCGCTCGCCGCCCATTGACGCCCCCGCCCCGGTCCCTTAACCCTCTGCATTGAACCAATTGGGCCCGGTTGAAACCAATTCGGACCAATTGCGTCGGCCACCCAGTCAATCCGGGAGACGCTCATGAAATCCCATGCCCAGGTCGTCGTGATCGGCGGCGGTATCGTCGGCGCGAGCGTGCTCTATCACCTGACCAAGATGGGCTGGCGCGATGTGATGCTGCTCGAGCGGCTCGAGCTCACCTCGGGCTCCACCTGGCACGCGGCCGGCGGCATGCATACCGTCAACGGCGATCCCAACGTCGCCAAGCTGCAGCAGTACACGATCAACCTCTACAAGGAGATCGAGGAGATCTCCGGCCAGTCGGTCGGCCTGCACATGACCGAAGGCCTGATGCTGGCGGCGACGCCCGCTCGCTGGGAATGGCTGAAAAGCGTCCACTCCAAGGGCCGCTATCTCGGCATGCAGGTCGAGCTGGTCTCGCTCGAGGAGGCCGAGAAGCTGCTGCCCCTCATCGACAAACGCCAGTTCGTCGGCGCCATGTACGATCCGATCCAGGGCCACGTCGATCCCTACGGCACGACGCACGCCTATGCGGGCTCGGCCAAGAAGGGCGGGGCCGAGGTCCATGTGCGCACCCGCGTGATGGACACGAAGGCCCGTCCCGACGGCAGCTGGGACGTCATCACCGACCAGGGCAACATCCACGCCCAGCACATCGTCAATGCCGGCGGGCTGTGGGCGCGCGAGGTCGGCCGCATGGTCGGCATCGAGCTGCCCGTGCTCGCCATGGAGCACCAGTACCTGATCACCGAGGACATGCCCGAGGTCGCCGAGATCAACAGGGCGACGGGCAAGATGGTGCTGCACGCGGTCGATTTCGACGGCGAGATCTACATGCGCCAGGAGCGCGGCGGCATGTTGCTCGGGACTTACGAGAAGCATGGCATCCCGTGGTCGCCCAAGGATACACCCTGGGACTTCGGCCCGACGCTGTTGCCCGACGACATGGACCGGATGGCGGAGAACCTCGAGGTCGGCTTCAGGCATTTCCCCGCGTTCCAGAAGGCCGGCATCAAGAAGATCATCAACGGCCCCTTCACCTTCGCCCCCGACGGCAACCCCCTCGTCGGTCCGATCCGCGGCTTGAAGAATTACTGGGTCGCGTGCGGCGTGATGGCCGGGTTCAGTCAGGCGGGCGGCGTCGGTCTCGCGCTGTCCAACTGGATGGTCGAGGGCGATCCGGGCATGGACGTCTGGGCGATGGACGTCGCCCGCTTCGGCGACTGGGCGACCCGCACCTACACCAACGTCAAGGTGCGCGAGAACTACGGCCGCCGCTTCCGCGTGCGCTTTCCCAACGAGGAGCTGCCGGCGGCGCGGCCCTTGCGCACGACGCCGATGTACCACAAATGGCTCGAGCTCGGCGCCATCATGGGCGACGCCTGGGGGCTGGAAGCACCCCTGTGGTTTGCCCCGAAGGGCCTGAAGGACGAGTTCTCCTTCCACCGCTCGACCGACTTCGCGCATGTAAAGGCCGAGGTGAAGGCGGTCAGGAACGCCGTCGGCATCTCCGAGACCTCGACCTTCGCCAAGTACGAGATCACCGGCGCCAATGCCGAGACCTGGCTCTCGCACCTGCTGGCGAACAAGGTGCCGAAGGAGGGACGCATGGTGCTGACGCCCATGCTGAACAAGGCCGGCAAGCTGATCGGCGACTTCACGCTCGCCAAGGCCGGTCCCGAGCGCTTCTTCATCTTCGGCTCGGGGGCGGCCGAGAAGTATCACATGCGCTGGTTCGAGCAGCACCTGCCGGGTGACGGCTCGGTCGAGGTCGTGGCGCACGGCCAGGGGCTGTCGGGTCTCTCGATCGCGGGGCCGCGCGCGCGCGAGTTGCTCGCCAAGCTCACCGACGCGGACATCTCGGCCAAGGCCTTCAAGTTCATGGACTTCCGGCCGCGGATGGAGATCGGCATGGTGCCGGCGATGGTCGGGCGGATCTCTTTCACCGGCGATCTCGGCTTCGAGATGTGGGTGAAGCCGGAGTTCCACGTGGCGCTGTTCGAGGCACTGTGGGCGGCGGGCCAGGAGCTCGGCATCAAGCCGTTCGGCAGCCGCGCGCTACTGTCGTTGGCGCGTGAGAAGAATTTCGGCACCTGGGCGCGCGAGTTCCGCCCCATCTATGGCCCGTTCGAAGCCGACATGGGCCGCTTCGTCGACCTCGGGAAGAATGATTTCATCGGGCGCGACGGCGCGGCCAAGGAGAAGCAGGACGGCCCCAAGCGCAGCCGCGTCTCCTTCGTGGTCGAGACGACCGATGCCGACGCCATCGGCGACGAGGCCGTCTGGAAGGACGGCAAGGTGGTCGGCTGGATCACGTCGGGGGGCTACTGCCACTTCGCGGATTGCTCCCTCGCGATCGGCTACGTGCCGACGGAAACGCTTCAGAACGGCGCCGACAAGGCCAGTTGGGAGGTCGAGATCCTCGGCGAGCGCCGGCCCGCGAGGCTGCAGCTCGAGCCGTTGGTCGACCCGGAGGCGCGGAGGATGCGGGGGTAAAAACGTCCCGTCTGGTGGTACTTGAAACGGTCCCACCGCTTCACGATTGATTCCAGTACGCTCAAAGCGTATCAAGTAAGGGGATCATGGTGCTCAGAAGCTATGGTCAGCCGCTGATGTTACACGTATCCAGTTGGCAGATGACCTGTGTGAAGGAAGCGTCCTGACGGTTCGCATCGATACGCCAGCGGGCCGCGTTCACATCATGGGAGTCGTAGAGCTCGCCGGGCGCCGATTGACGGTGCGCGAGGCCCATATGCACGGTGCGACGCGAAACGCCGTCGGAATGCATAATCTCCGTGTGATGGCACGCGCTGTTCTGGAAAGGATCGATTGTGACGAAGTCGTCGTTGAAGGAGGAATTCGCACGACTGGAGCACGACCCGGGCATCGCCCCCGTCCAATGCGGTTCACCCGTCGACCTGATCATTCGGCGAGGCCATGATTGGCCTGCTATCAAGACCATCTTCGCGATCCGAGCTCTAGTCCGGCGGCAGATGAGTCTTCTGAAGGCCAAGCGAGCCATCGAGGCGGCGGTCTCGGATGGCGAGGCTATTGCACATGTGCCCGTCGTGGAAAATGCCGACACCCTTATCGAAGAATTGAAGAGCAACGGGTTCATCGCACTGCGAATGGGCAGCACGATCGTCGACGTTCGCCAATTGCGCTCGGGCCTCGGCCTCACCCAGGAGCAGTTCGCCATCCGCTTCGGCCTCGACATCGATGCCGTGCAGAATTGGGAGCAGGGCCGCTGCCAGCCTGACAAGGCGACGCAGAGCTATCTGCGCGTCATCGCCCACGCCCCCGATGTCGCCGCCGCGGCGCAGGTCGAACGGACCCAGGGTCAAGCCTTCGAAGCCAAGGGGTAGCATCATGACCCCCACCCGCCCCGCCGACCGCATCGTCGTCAACATCCGCGACAAGGCCGCCTTCAAGCCTTTCATCGTCGACGGCCAGGCCCTGCCGCGCCAGGGGTTCATCCAACTCGACGACACGTTTCCCGAGGGCGCGGGCCTCTACGTCTACCGCATGGAGCCGGGCGCCGTGACGCAAGCCCACGAGCACACTCGTGTCCCGTCCCGCAAAAGCCGACAACCTTGCAGCTGGCGATTTCGGCATTTGCGGGACAAAGGGGCACGAGAAAGTCTATCGGCTGAGTGTGGTGTTTATCTCGCAATTGCCGCCTCCGAGCCGTCTGCTATCGCTGGGCGGCAATTGCGAGACACCACACTCGCCACGAGCAGTTCCTGGTGGTCGAGGGCGAGCTGATCGAGAACGACGGCACGGTGTTCCGCGCTGGCGATTTCGTGCTGCTGAAACAAGGCACGCAGCACAACTCGCGCTCCGAGACCGGCTGTACGCTCGCCGTGTTCGTCAGGACGATCGAGCGCGATCTCTGACCGGCTCCGCGGGGCGGCATCAGGTCCGGTAGCTGATCGGCACGCACTTCAGCCCGACCATCCAATAGGCGGCGCTCGGCGCTCCCAGGTGCGCGGCCACGTCCTCGGCCGCAATTGCCTCATTGCCATCGGCGCCGACGATCGTCACCGCGTCGCCGAGCCGGGCTCCCGGCGCGCCCGCCAGATCGATCACCGTGTACTCCGCGCTGACGGCGAGCACCGGGCAGCGCACGCCTCGGCAGAGCATCTGCGCCGTACGCCCGGCCGCCGCCGGACGATAGCCGTTGTCCATGCCGAACAGGATGGTGCCGACATTGCCACTCGCCTCAGCGCCACCTTCGCCTGCGCCGTAGAGATCATCGCCCTTGCGCCGTTCGCCCAGGTGGATCAGGCGTGATCGGACGGCGGCAAGCGCCTTGCGTAAGCCCTGCTCCTCGGCCCGGCCGCCGCCGATCGGAAACAGCCCGAACAGCAGATGCCCCGGCGAGATGGTGTTGAGGGGATCGGGGAAGCTCCTCGCGATCACGGAGCTCGCGGCGCCTTGCGCATAGGGTATGGGGATCCCGTGCTCGGCCTCGATCGCCGCGACGACCTCGGCGAACGCCGCCAGACGCCGGCGCGACCAGGCTTCGCCCGCAGGGTCGCCGAACGGGATGTGCGTATAGATGCCTTCGAGCAGCAGCCCGGGCTCGCTCACGATCTTGCGCGCAAAGGCCGCCGCCGCGTCGAGCCTGACGCCCAGCCGCCCCAGCCCGGCATCGACCTTCACATGCACATTGATGCGCCGGCTGGATGCGGCTGCGAGCGCGACGAGGGCCTCGAGCCCTTCGCGATCATAGACGCTCGGCGTCAGGCCATGCTCGAGCAGCAGGCCGTTGCCTCGAGGCAGCTGCGAGCCATACATCAGGATCGGGATGGTAACGCCGGCCTGCCGCGCGGCAATCGCATCGTCGAGATTGGCGGTCGCGAGGCCATCGACGCCGAGCTGTTGCAGGTGCCGCGCCACCGGCACGATGCCGTGCCCATAGGCGTTCGCCTTGACCGGCGCGATCACCTTGACGGCCCGTCCGACCCGCTCCCGCAATCGCTCGAGATTGTGGGTGACCGCGCCGAGGTCGACCTCGGCCCACAGGGGCCGGGCGAGCTGGTGGCGGGGATCGGCAGCTCGTCCGCTCATGCGCGCGCACTCGTGAGGCAATCGGCGGGGAGCGCGGTCAGCGCCACCACGTCGCGGTCGTCCGGCACGATATGGGCCGGCCGCACGCTGCGGCTCGTCGCCTTGTTCGACATGGCGTTGTAG
>JANPDA010000448.1:0-8457 GCA_031431235.1 Hyphomicrobiaceae bacterium | reverse complement strand
GCATTGCCCCCGATCATGCCCTTCGAGGCATCCGCGATCAGCATGTGTCCGGCGCGGCCCTGGCAGAGGCCGGTCGCCCGGCCGAAGATCTCGGCGACGATGGCGCGCGGGTCGAGGCCCTTGCCGACATAGTGGGCGTGGCCGCGATGGGTCGAGGTCACGTAGTCGCCAGCCTTCAGCATCGCGGTCGCCCCGATGCCGACCGCCTCCTGGCCATCGCAGCGGTGGATGGGGCCACGGGTCTTGCCTGCCTTGTGCAGCTCGCCGAGCTTCTCCTCCAAGCGCCGGACCACCACCATCTTCCGGTACATCTCGCACTGCTCGTCGAGCGAAGGCGAGTTCCTCATCTGCCGCTCCTTCATCCCGTGCACGGGACCAGCATAGCGCTGGGGGTTGTTATATCAAATAGCATCTCTCGTGCCGAGCTCGTCGCGTCCGGCAAACCAATTGCGGCAGTGCTCGGTGAAGGCGGTGCTCGCGCGCGTCGGGCGCAGGCTTGCCAGCGCCGCGATCGCGATCTCGCCGCGGGTTCCCTTCTCGGCAATCGGGCGCACGGCGAGTGGGCGCCCGTCATAGGTGCGGTCGCCATGGGGCCGCGTCACCAACAGCGAGTAGCCCAGGCCACGCCCGACGAGGCCGCGAACGAGCTCGAGGGAGGGCGAGGAGAAGGCGATCCTGGGCTCGATCCCGGCCGACGTCAGGAGGCCGATGAAATAGTCGCGTGAAGGCGGCACGTCGAGCAGGATCAATGGCTCGTCCCCGAGCAGGCGCAACGAGATCTTCTTCAGTTTTGCGAGGCTGTGATCGGCCGGCAGCAGAACGTAAGGGTCGAAGGCCGCAAGCGGCTGGAGCCGAAGATCTGCCGGCACGTTGACGTCGTAGAGGAGGGCGAGCTCGAACCGGCCCTGGCGCAGGCCTGCGACGAGATCGTTCTGGGTGCCTTCCGACAGGTTGATCCGCAGTTGGGGATGCGCGGCGGCAAAGCTTTCGATCAGTGCCGGCATGAAGGCGGCCGCGAGCGTGACGAACGCGGCGACGTGCAGCTCGCCCGAAAGGCCGGTGCCGGCAGTCTCGGCGTGACGCTGCAACTCGCGCGCGTGATTGAGCAGATTGCGGGCCTCCGCCATCAGCCGGCGGCCGGTCGGCGTCAATGTCACGCCTTGGGCGTGGTGGCGGATCAACAGCTGCGCGCCGAGCTGCTGCTCGAGCTTGGCGAGCGCGGCCGAAACCGATGGCTGCGAGACGTTGAGCTCGCCAGCGGCCGCTGCGACGCTGCCCCGGTCGGCTGCGGCGACCAGATATTCGAGCTGGCGGAGCGTAAAGCGGAGCATCGGCACCGTCCGTCTGCTGTCAGTCGCATGCCCAGGTTTCGCCGTCCCGGCGAGGCGACCTCAACCCGGTTCGAGCGGCCTTCAACGACAGGCGCCGGGCCGCCTCGATCCAGCCCATGATCTCGCCGGCTTCGGGCAGCCTGCCGCCGCGCAACAGGCGCTCGCCCTCGGCCGAGGCTGCAAAGCACGAAAGGCTGGCCGACAGGGCCGATGGATCGGTGCTGCCGAGGGCGTCGAGGTCGCGATAGCTGCTTGCGACCAGCAACTGCGCCTGGGTACCGGAGAGACCGGGCAGCGCCAGCACGAGCCGGGCCTGATCCTGCCATGAGCGAATGGTGCCGGCATCGAGATGGCGCGCGGCGAGCCGGCGCGACAGGGCCTCGGGCTCGATCGCGAGCAGATCGGCGATCGTGCTCACGCCAGCCTTGCCGAGGCGCTCGGCGGTCCTGGGGCCGATCGAGGGAGCGGCCTCCACGCCATCGCCGGCTGTGAGTCGAGGGCCGTGGCCGGTATGCGGCAGGCGTGGCTCCACAGCACGGCTTGCCTCATCAATGGCCGCCGCGAGCGCACCCCTCCGGCGCTCCGCTGTGAGGCTCGCCACCTCCCTCGCGTGGAGATCGCGGATCGTGCGGTCGTCCTCGGCGAGCGACTTGTCGACCCGGCCCGTCGATTGCAGCTCGTCGTACATGGCCTCGACCTGCCGGCGATCCTCCCGGTCCGCGAGCTTGCTCAGCACGAGTTTGCGCGGGATGGCCAGCACCGCGAGCAGTGTCTCGAGCGAGAGCGTGACCTCGGGCGGGGATATGTCCGCCTCGGCGAACGCGCGATCGAGCACGAGCGCGAAGCTGGCAGAGGCATAGGCGATCAGACCTGCGACCGTCCGGCATGCGTGGGGATCGAGGCCTGCTGGAGGATCGACGACACCCTTTCGCAGGTCGTAGTGGACCAGCAGCGTGTGATAGTGGCGGTTGGCGAGCTCGGCGTTGCGGCAAACGAGATCTTCCAGCCAGTCGGCGCGGTCGGCCGGCTCGGCTGTCGGCAGCTCGCAGGCAGCGACCCGCAGCGCCTTCAGCGAACCGTAGGATTTCGAGATGCTCCACTCGACGGCGCGGTGGATGTTGCTCTCGGCCTCCGACTGGCCAGTGTGAAAGGGATGGATCGGATCGACATAGTAGTGGCTGAGGACGCCAGCCGCATAGACGGCCTCGCTCCAGCGCTCAGCCCGCAGGGCCGCGACCAGCTCCCCGTACCAGCTCCGGGTCTTCTCCCTGGCGCCGCCCCAATAGCGCTCGCCCACGTGCAGCACGTGGTTCTTGAAGTCCTTGAACTCGTTGTCGGGCGCTTTGGAGCCTTTGAGATAGGTCTCGGCATGCTTGATGAACAGCCGCCGCCAGCCCTCGGCGTGCGGGTGGTGCAGCTCGAGCAGGGCATCGAGCGCCAGCTTGTGGTGCGTGCCGCTCGCGTGCGCCACATAGACGACGCGGAAGAGAAGGCTCATGGCTTGCTCCCTCGGGTGCGGTGGCGTCCGATGCGGAGCATAGGTCGAGTCGGGTCGGGAGCGACAGCCGACCACCGGCTCAGCGGCCGATGCGGGACGAGCGGCAAGCTCGGGTTCGCGATCTCCGCTCCGACCGTGGCGATGATGCTGGCACCCACCACCTCCAGTCAGCGAGCCACAACACACATCCTCCCACGTCATTCCCGCGCAGGCAGGAATCCAGACAAGCAGCTGTTGCCGTGTGGAGAAATGACTGGATGGCCGCCTTCGCGGGCAGCACGGCTTTGGCATGGGAACTCGTGACTCGGTGGAAATGCGGCGTGCCGACACGCCAGGGCGCGGGCGCCTCGTCCGAGAGGGCATGCACCGAGAGTGCCTTGGCGCAGCGACTTCGATCAGCTGTCCTGGCTCGGCTTCTCGCCCTTGCCGAGCACGCCGCGCGCAAGTCCGGCAACGGCGCCACCCACTCCCGAGACGGCACTTCCGGCGGCGGTCGCCGCGGCGCCGGCAGCGGCTTTGCCCGCGCCTCTGGCGGCGCCGCCCGCATAGCCCGCCGCCAGCCAGCCGAGCTCGGAGAGGATGCGGTTGATGACGGCGACGGCGCTGGGTTTTGCTCCGGCGCGGAACGGGAGTGGCCGGCAGAGCTCGATTGCCGCCGTGCCGATCCTGGCCGTCATGGTCGCGTTGAAGAGCCCTTCGCCCGCCTTTCTGCCCAGCACGCCGCCGAGGCTGCGCACGACCCCGGTCGGCAAAAGGTCGCCCGAGAGCTCGAGCAGCGAGGTGCCCGCGATCTGGGCAAAGGCGAGCCGGCCGAGGCGCATCAAGCCGACCGCACCGGGCCGTGCGCCATAGAGCGTCGCGATCCCCCGCAGCATCTGCGCGGTCTGAACGAGGATCACAGTCACGTCGATCAGGAGGAACGGGCTCAGCGAGGTGACCGCGGCCACGCGTTTGGCGGCGCCAGCGACGATGTCGCGCGCGCGCGCGTCGAGCGGCAGCATCAGCTCGCGCTCGGCGAGCTCCAGCCGGTCGAGCCCGCTCAGCACGTCGCCCTCGCTCTGCTTCAAGCGCGTGCGCGCCCAACGCAGGTCCTCGCGGCTGCGGTAGAGCTGCTCGATCTCGCGCTCGACGTTGCGGGCGGTGGCGTCGTCGGCCTCCGCGATCGCCGCGCGCGCCCGGCTGCGGACATGCTCGAGATGGCGCAGGCGCAGCAACCCGCCAATCTCGCGGGCGATCAGCACCAGGGCGGCCAGACTGGCGATCGCGGCAAGACCGGTCGCGATCCAGCCGATCCAATCCGAGCGCGCGAGCAACGTGCCCACGAAGCTCGCGAAGCGCACCGACAGCACGAGCATTATGAGGGCCACGAGCGAGGAGACGAGGACCGAGAGCCAGCTCCAGCCTTGCGGGCGGTGGGCGGCGGGATCGGGAACGGCAGCCTCCTCGCTGACGGCATCCTCGGGGAGCGCCATATGGGATGCGGCCTCCTCGAGGATGCTTTCAGGCTCGATCACGCTCGGGCGACGGGGGGGAAGCGTCGTCATGACAGTCGGTCTCCCATCAGGAAGTCGAGTGCGCGATCGAGCCGGATATGGGGGAAGGCCGGCCGCCCCTGGCCGCCGTCTTGGGCAAGCGGTGGCGGGCGGAAGCGCAGGAACCCCGTTTGGATGCCCGCGCTGCCGGCAACGCTCGTGGGCTCGAGCACACGCGCGGCCTCTTCGGGCAGGTCGCCCGGGAAGATCGCTGCCTCCGCGATACCGTCGAAGGTGCGGGTGCCGAGCCGCTCGCCGGCCACAGGCACGCCCTTGATGCAGGCGAGCCGCTCGCCGTGCTGCTCGGCAAGCACCTCTCGTGTCGCTCGGATGGCCGCGATCGCCTGGACCCGAACCTCGGCGCCGGCGAGCTGAGCGCGATCGATCGCGGGCCCGAGCAGATGCCTCAGGATGGCCTCCAGCCGGTCGTGACTGGTGTGATGCAGGTGGTCGGCCTTGGTCGCGACAAACAGGATGCGGTCGATGCGCCGCTGGACGAGTGCGGACAGCCATGAGTTGGCGCCCGGCCGGAATACGCCGAGCACCGAGCGCAGCGCGCGGCCCAACTCCTGGGCGCCAGCCGGCCCGGCATTGAGCGCGGAAAGGGCATCGACCAGCACGATCTGGCGGTCGAGCCGCAAGAAGTGATCGCGGAAAAACGGTTTCACCACATGCTTCAGATAAGCGCCGTAGCGCCGGGAAAGCATGGCGTGCAGCGAGCCCGCTGTTGGTTGCTCGCCCGCGGGCGCGGGGAGCGGAAAGAAGGTGAGGGCCGGCGAGCCTTCGAGCTCGCCCGGCATCAGGAACCGGCCTGGCGAGAGGCTCGAAAAAGCGTGCGCCTCGTTGCGGCAGCGCTCGAGGTAGGCGCGAAACAGCCCTGCTCCCGTCAAGGCAACCTGCTCGTCGGCCAGAGGCGCCGTGGCGAGGCTTGCCAGGAACGAGGCGAAAGAGGCTGCCGCAGCCGCCCGTTCCGGAGCCTGCGACAGGGCAATCGCTTCCTCCGACCACGCCTCGAAGGTCTTGCCGAGCAATGGCAGGTCGAGCAGCCACTCGCCGGGATAGTCGACGATGTCCAGGTTGAGGCGGCGCGTGCCGGCAAGATGCCGCCAGGGGCCGGAGGGCTGGTACTCGATCGTGACGCGAAGCTCGGAAAGCCTGCGCGTGCTCTCGGGCCAGGCCGGCGGATCTGCCGTAAGCGAGGCCAGATGCCGCTCGATGTCGAAGCGCGGCACTGCATCGTCGGGTTGCGGCTCCAGCCAGGCCCGCGTGATGCGACCCTCGGCGACCGGCTTGAAGAAAGGGAGACGCCCGCCTGCGACCAGGTTCTGTACCAGCGCCGTGATGAACACCGTCTTCCCCGAGCGCGCGAGCCCCGTCACGCCAAGGCGTAGCGTCGGCTGCAACAGGTCGCTGGCAAAGGCGCCTGCGCCGCGCAGAGCTTCCATGGCGCCGTCGGTCAGCTCTTCGAGGCGCAAGGTCGGGTGCTCCGGGTATCGCGGCATGGCTCGCAGGCAACCGGAATTGGTGCCTCGCGCCTCTGGCTCAGTAACAGGTCGTGACGGCAGGCTCCAGCTGCCAGCGAGCGAGGGCACGGTCACGATCTCGGCGCCGCCAGCCCGATTTCCGCCTTACCCTTATGGAATGGCGGTCTCCGCACCAAGCGCGCCGCTGCTGTGCTGTCGTGGTACTCTGTGGTTTCCGGCGCGCACTCATCCCAGCGGAGACCGGCCCATGAGCGACAGTATGATCGATGGCGGACGCAGATTTGGTCGGGTGGGCTTGCGGCGCTTGGCGCTCGAGCGGCTGGCGGATGCGACGCGTCTGCAACCAGCCGGCGTGCCGGGCCTCGACCCCGAGCGCGAGCAGACCATGCAGCGGCGCAATGCGCGCGAGACCTGGCTGATCGTGGGCGGGCTCGGCCTGATGCTTGCCATGGCGGCGATGCTGGCTTGGTCCTGGATCGGACTGCCCGTCGCCGTTCTGGTCATCGTGGCGATGCTGTTTGCCGCGCCCCACGTCCCCCCGGCCATGGTGATGCGGTTGTATCGCGCGCAACCGCTCGATCCCTCGCACGGCGCACAGATCCTCCGGGTGGTCGGGTCGCTGGCCGAGCGTGCGCAATTGCCCAGGCCGCCCGATCTCCATGTCATTCCGAGCGCGACGCTGAACGCCTTTACGGTCGGCAGTCCGCACCATTCCGCCATCGCGGTGACCGAAGGGCTCTTGCGCAAGCTGAGCCTCCGGGAGCTCGCCGGCGTGCTGGCACACGAGGTCAGCCACGTCCGCAACAGCGATCTGGGCGTGATGGCGCTCGCCGACCTGATGACGCGCGTGCTGCAGGTGCTCTCCTGGGTCGCGATCGGGCTCTTCGTCTACAACATCCCCGCGATCGTCACGGGAAGCGCTCGGGTGCCGTGGCTGCTGATCGGGCTGCTCTATCTGGGGCCGGCGCTCGGCAGCCTGTTGCAGCTCGCTTTGTCGCGGACGCGCGAGTACGACGCCGACCTCGATGGTGCGGTGCTGACCGGGGACCCGGTCGGGCTCGCCTCCGCCCTCTCCAAGATCGAGCGCTACCAGGGCCACCTCTGGGAGGATGTGGCGAGCCCAGGCGGGCGGCGCATTCCCGCGCCATCCCTGCTGCGCTCGCATCCGAGCACTGCCGAGCGGATTGCCCGCCTGCGCGCGCTCGATCGCCGGCAGATGCTGCCCCAACTCGACGTCCGCGAGGAGCCGATGGTCTCCCTGGTCGGCTTCGGCCCGGTCGCCATGCGTCCGCGGTTTCGACTGCCCGGGCTCTGGTTCTGATCGGCGGTATCAGGTGCAGTACGATGTCAGGCGATGTCGCCGCAGTATCCGGCAATCGTTGCCTCGAGAATGTCGGCGCAGGCCTCGACACTGGCGATATCGGTCCATTCGCTCGCCCCGTGATAGCCATCGCCTGTCGGGCCGAACAGCACGGACGGGATGCCGAGCGCATTGAAGATGGCGCTATCGGTCCAGCCCGCCATGCCGACCCGACCGGGCACGCGGGAGAGGCGCGCGGCAGCGGCAGTCGAGAGGCGTTCGACAATGGGCGAGGAGCCTGGATCGACCAGCGGCGATCGCGCGAGGCCTTGGCTGAGTCTCGCCCGGAACTGGGGATCGGCGGCGGCGATGCGGTCGATCATGGCCTGGAGATCGCCACTCACGCTTGCGGGCGTCTCGCCGGGGATCATCCGCCGCTCGAGCCGGATCGTGCAGCGCGCGGGATAGCTCGCCATGTCCTGGCCGCCGGAGATGAGCGAAGCATGCACCGAGCCTGCGCCGAGCAATGGGACATGCCGCCCGGCCGCCAGACGCTGCTGATAGTCATCGAGCGCGACCAGGAACTTGCCCGCCTTGGCGATGGCGTCGATCCCGTCCTCGGGTCGCGAGCCGTGGGCCGCGCGCCCTTCGACCACGACGTCGAACCAGACGAAGCCCTTGTGGGTGACGACGATGTCGAGGTTGGTCGGCTCGGTGACAATGACCGCGTCGGGGCGGTAGGCGCGTGCAACCTCCTCCGAGCCGATGCTGGCATATTCCTCATCCGCGACGCAGGCGACGAGGATGTCGCCCGCAAGGCCCATCGCCTTTGCACGGGCTGCGGCGACCATCATGGCGGCGACGCCGGCTTTCATGTCGCCGCTGCCGCGTCCGTAGAGCCGGCCGTCGGCGATCCGTGGCGCGTGGGGATCGCCGTCATAGCCAGCGACCCCGACCGTATCGAGGTGCCCATTCAGCATCAGCGAGCGCCCGCCGCTATTGCCTTTGGCGATCGCGACGATGCTCGGGCGGCCGGGCGTCGCCTCGTGGCGGTGTACCTCGAAGCCGCGCACCTTGAACCAGTCTGCGACGAATGCCGCGGCCGCTCCTTCACCCGGACCTCCAGGCACGAGATCGGGATTGATGGAGTTGATGGCGACGAGGGACTTGAGGAGGTCGATGACGGGGGACATGGGGTGCTCTTCGGGTTTGCGAAAGACGGGTGCGATGCCCATTTCAACCAGGAAGCGCTTGGAGCCATGGACAGCGACTGCAAGCGCCTTCAATCTCATAGTCAGACGATTCGGCGATT
>JANPDA010000447.1:0-6813 GCA_031431235.1 Hyphomicrobiaceae bacterium | reverse complement strand
GGGCATCGTGCAGCCGGGCGATCAGCGGCAACACCGCATTGGTCTCACCCACGCTCGCCGCATGCACCCAGACGAGCCGGCCCTGCGGACGCGAGATGCCCGCAGTGCCGAGCCGCTCGCCGCGGCGCGCCGGCTCTTCCTTGCCATGCCGCTCGCGGTAGCCGAGCACGAGTGGCGCAGCCGGCTCGATCACCCGGGTGAGGCCGCGGTAGAGGGTCAGCGCCGCTCCCTTGCGCTTGCCGCGCTCGGCCATGGGATCGGTTGCTCCCGCCAGCTCATAGGCACGCCTCGTCGTCGCATCGAGCGCGGTCTCGACCTGCTGGCGATAGCGCTCGAGCTCCTCCTCGCCGACCTGTCTGGGCACCACGATCGGCTCGCCGACCGCATAGACGAGCTTGGAGTAGGGCAGGTTGATGGTGAATCGGCTCCAGGTCCGCAGCGCGTGAAAGCGCGAGCTGGCGGCTGCAACCGGCAGGATCGGACGGCCCGAGAGGCGCGCGAGCGTGACGATTCCGAGGCCGGCCTTGCGCGCCGGGCCCGGCGGGATATCGGCCGTCATCGCGAGCGAGCGTCCTTGCTCGAGCGTGCGCAGCGCGGCCCTGAGTGCCTGCGCGCCGCCGCGATCGCGCTTCCTGACGCCTGCTCCGGCTCCGCGGATCAGCTCCAAGCCGAACTCTTCGAGCGCCACCCCCAGCAGCTCGGCATCGCCGTGGCGCGCGACCATGATGCTCAAGGGATTGTCCGGCGGATTGAAGGCCGCCAGCATCATGAACTGGCCGTGCCACATGGCCATGATCGCCGGCCGGGCCGAGCGGATCCTCGCCCACGCGTCTGGCGGCTCGAGCACGCGGCGACTGGTGCGATCGACCAGCCGGATATAGGCCGCGAGCGCACGCCCCGACAGAGCCCGCCCGCCGGCCCGGCGCTTTGGCGCGTCATCCATTGCTCAGCTCGATTTCCCCGACATCCTGAGGCCGGCTTGTCCGGCACTATTGATGCGGCGGTCTATAGCGGATATTGAACGGTCACAATAGGTGTCGGCATGCCCGCGTCCGGCGAGATCGGACGTGGGGGCCGCGGATCGGACGCCCGCTGAAGACCCGACTGATGGGCCAGCGAGCCGGAGCCCTCGAGCGCAATTCATTGACGAAGTTCGCAAAGCAGCAGCGGCGCCAGCTCCGCAGATCGTTCAGGACCATGCGAGCGGCGATCGCCGCGGCCATGCCGCAGTCGGCAAGGCGCGGCCTGGGTCCGCTGGTCGATCACGCCGACATGCTGATGATCGATCACGGCATCTTCCGGGTGATCTATCCCAACCGGCACCGGCTTGCCGATGGCGTCTGGCGCTCGAGTCAGCCGGCACCCCATGATGTCCGCCGCCTCGCTCGCCTGGGCATCCGCACGATCGTGAACCTGCGGGGCGAGCGCGATTGCGGCGCCTACCGGCTCGAGGTGCGCTCCTGCCGCGAGGCGGGGATCCGCCTGATCGACTTCCAGGTGAAGTCCCGCGCCGCACCGCTACCCGAGACGATCCGCGGCGCCGAGGAGCTGTTCAAGCGAATCGAGTATCCTATGCTCATGCATTGCAAGTCGGGCGCCGACCGCGTGGGCCTGATGAGCACGCTCTATCTCTTCCTCCACGAGAAACGGCCGCTGAGCGAGGCCAAGCTGCAGCTGCACTGGCAGTTCGGCCACTTCCGCAGCGCCGACACCGGCATTCTGGACCAATTCTTCGAGCGCTACTTGGCCGAAGAACGTCAGACGGGGATCGATTTTTTCGCTTGGCTCGAGACGAAATACGATCCTGAAGAGCTTAAACGGACGTTTTTTGCCGACCGCGGATGGAATTTCATTGCGAACCGCATCCTGCGTCGTGAATGAGCAATGAATCCACCGGTGGAATTGATGCCAGAGGCCCCGTCATTAAGCTCAATTCGAGTTTGTCCGATTTTACTGAACCTGTTAACTGTTCGTTAGCAATAACGGCCGTATTCTGACGGCATCCAGTCTTCTGGATATCGAGTGGCTCCGGCCGCTCTGTTTGACGCCTCCCTGTAAACTCCTGAGCCGCCTCTGAGGCGGCTCTTTTTTTGGGCCGACCGCCCGCCGGCAGGCGACCGCGAAATCGGCTTCGCCGTCTTTACGCCGCAGAATCGCATCAGACCGCAAGGCAGCGTTAACCTGCCTAGGTCAAGCTTGTTCAACTGTGACGCTTGCAATCAGTCGCGGGTCTTGCTTCAAGTTTGGTGTCGGGCCTTTTTGTCAGAGTGGCATCATGGGTGAGCTTTTGAGCGTTGAAGTCGGTCTCGCGGGCAGCGCGACAGTCTCGTTCGGCGAGCGTTATCTCGGCTCCGATCGTTTCCAGGCGATCTATCGGGAAGGCATGGAGCTGGTCGAGTCGACCGCGCGCTACCTCGATGGCGAGGGCCGCCGCGAGGCCAAGGGCCTCTCGGGCACGCTGACCGTGACGTTCGCGACCGAGAGCATGCGGCTGACGACCCGGCTGATGAACCTCGCATCCTGGTTGCTGATCCGGCGTAGCGTCAACAATGGCGAGATGACTGCGGAGCGTGCCCGCAAGGAGCGCTTGAAGCTGCGGCTCGAGACCATCGGCCGGCTGTCCCACGTCAAGGACTACGAGGACCTGCCCCAGCGCCTGCGCGAGTTGATCGAGCTGTCGTTTGCGCTGCACGACAAGATCAGCCGACTCGATCGCATGTTCGATGTGCGCCCGGCCGCCGAACTGCCGCCGCCTACCCTTGATGAGAACGGCGTGCAGTGCCAGGTGCGCAAGCTGCGGCTCGTGTTCGACCGGGACGCGGGATAGGCTATCGCAATGTGCTCGGCTGGAGCCGGTCAGCTCCGGCCTTGGGCCATGCCGCCATTGCCGATGAGGATCTTCACGGCCTCCTCCGAATACTCGGCCTCGAGCGCCTTGGCGGCCGTATCCGCGAGCGCTTCCAGGTCCGTGCCGTCCACCGGCTCGGGATCGCCCTTGCGCCATTCCGCCAGATAAGAATCTGTGTCGCGCTTGCCCGCCCGCATCGCCGCCATGTCGATCGCCTGCTCGAAACGCTCGGGCAGCTGTCGCTTGGCCGACTTGCGGCCGTCCTTGATGATCACCTGGGCGGGGATGTCGCGCCAGAACACGACGATTCGCTGCGGCATGGCTCACTCCTGTGATCGGATGGTGCATGCAAATAGCCGGTTGCAGGCATTGCCGGTCGGCCGATCTGCGACCCCTGAGACGTCGCATGCGACTTCGAGGCTGTGCGTCGGCAGGCATGCACATGCTGCATGTCACAGTACGATCATGCACAGCTGCTGCCAGTCGCGCGGCGCCGCTATCGTGGCGTGTCGATCAACCGAAAGCCGAGCATGACCAGTGCTGCTCTCGCCCCGACTGACGCGCCGAGCCGCTCGAGCCGGCTCGGCATCCTGTTCGCCGTGCTCGCCATCACGACGCTATCCGTCCAGGACGTGCTGACCAAGATCCTGGTGCAAGAAGTACCAGTCGCACAGATGCTGGCCGTTCGGTTTCTCGTCTTCCTCGCCTTTGCGATCGTCTTCGCGGCGATGAACGGCGGCCTGCTGCACGCGGCCTCTTCGGGGCGTCCGCTGCTCCAGGTCGCTCGGTCGGCCGTGCTGATCCTCGATATGGCGATCTTCTGCTGGGGCTTGCAACTGCTCGGCCTCGCCGAGTTCCACGCGATCTATGCGACCGCCCCACTGATCGCGACGCTGCTCGCAGCTCCCCTGCTCGGCGAGGAGGTCGGATGGCGACGCCGGGTCGCGGTCGCCGTCGGACTGATGGGAGCGATCATCATCATCCGGCCAGGGCTCGGCGTGTTCGGCCTGGGCGCGCTGACGGCAGTCGCGGCGGCCCTGTGCTGGGCTGGCTACAATCTGATGACGCGCGTGACGAGCCGCAGCGACGACCTCGCAACCAGCACGCTCTACGTCGCGTTGACGGGCTCGGCCATCCTGACCCCCTTCGGCATCGCTTCCTGGCAGCCGCTCGAGGGCCGCAACGCCCTGTTCGTCGCCGCCGTCTCGATGACTGGCATCCTCGGCCACATGCTCTTCATCAAGGCACTCGAGCATGCGCCGGCCTCCGTCCTTCAACCCTTCAACTATCTCCTCCTCGTCTGGGCGGCGATCTTCGGTTTCGCGATCTTCGCCGAGGTCCCGGACGCCTTGACCATCCTGGGCGCCCTGATCATCGTGGCGAGCGGCCTCTATGTGGCTTGGCGCGAGCGCGTCCGTTCGGTCAAGAGGCCCGTGCGCGCGAGAAAACGCCGATGACCGTTGCAAAAGCCCCACCACAGCAGTGGGCCGCGAGCCGCCCGATCGCGGGCATCGTGTTGTTCGTCGCCGCGATGGTGTTGTTTGCGAGTGGCGACGGCGTGATGAAGGTGGCTCTTGGAACCTTCACGGTGCCACAGGTCATGATGGTGCGACTGTGGGCATTCCTGTTGCTGGCGCTCGTCTTCGTCAGTCTGCGTGGCGGGATCGTGCGGGCACTGCGGACCCGCCATCCGGTCTTGCAGATCGTGCGCGGCCTGCTGCTGGTGGTCGACACGGCGCTGTTCTCGACCGCGCTCCACCTCATCGGCCTGTCGGAGACGCATGCGATCTATGCCTCGGGCCCGCTGATGGCGACGGCGCTCGCCGTGCCGCTGCTGGGCGAGGCTGTGGGTTGGCGCCGCTGGACCGCCGTGCTGGTAGGCTTCGCGGGTGCGCTGCTGATTATCCGGCCGGGCGCCGATCTGCTCGCGTCCGCCTCGATCTTCGCGCTCGCGGGGGCCGCATGCTACGCCCTCTTCAGCGTGCTGACCCGTCGGGTCTCGCTGCACGATCCGATCGAGACGAGCTTTCTCTACGTCGCACTGGTAGGCGCGATCGCAACGACGCCACTGGGCATCGCCAGCTGGCGGACCCCCGATGCAACGGGCGCATTGTTGCTCGCGACATTGACGGCAACGAGCCTGACGGCGCACATCCTGCTCCTCAGGGCCTACGCGACGACGCCGGCCACGATCCTGCAGCCCTTCAGCTATTTTGCGCTCGCGACCGCCACCATCATCGGTATCGCAGTGTTCGGCGAGGTGCTGCACCCGCTCTCGATCGCCGGCACGCTGATCGTGGTCGCGAGCGGGCTCTATGTTGCCTGGCGCGAGCGCGTCAGGGCGTGGGACAGAGTGAGCGCCCAGCGAGGACCCGGTCGATGACGGCACGATCTGGCGAGCAGAGCACTCCCAACAGCAACATTGCCGGCATCCTCTACTGCGTGCTCGCCATGTTGCTGTTCGCCGTCGGTAACGGCTTCACCAAGGTGTCGCTGGAGACCTTCTCGGTGGCGCAGACCATGATGCTGCGGGTGTGGTCGCTGATGCTACTGTCGATCGTCTACGCCACGCTGCGCGGAGGCCTGATGACGGCGATCCGCGCGCGCCGGCCCGTGCTGCAGCTGGCGCGCGGCGGGTTCCTCGTCGCCGACCAGCTCGTCTTCTCCGTGACGCTGCTGTTGCTGGGGCTCGCCGAGATGCATGCACTCTATGCGACAGCGCCATTGCTGACGATGGCGCTCGCAGCGCCGCTCCTGGGCGAGCGGATCGGCTGGCGGCACTGGCTCGCCGTGCTGGTCGGATTCCTCGGCGCGCTCGTGATCGTGCGGCCCGGCGGCGCCGTATTCCAGCCGGCTTCCGCTCTCGCCCTGTTCGGCGCGCTCATGTATGCATTCTACTCGCTCTCGACCCGGCTCGCGAGCCACACCGACAGCAATCAGACGAGCCTGCTCTATACGTCCGTGGTCGGCGTGCTGGTGACGACGCCGTTCGGCATTGCCGACTGGCAGACCCCGGCGCTCGGCCCCTGGCTCATGCTCGCAACCGCGCTGGCCTTCAGTCTCACGGCCCATGTGCTCGTCATCCGGGCCTATGCGCTCGCGCCTGCCTCCACGTTGCAGCCCTTCAACTATGTCCTGCTCGCCGCCGGCACCGCGATCGGCATCGGCGTGTTCGGCGAGCGGCCCGATCTGCTCGCGCTCTTTGGAACTGCGGCAATCGCGGTGAGCGGGCTCTATATTGCCTGGCACGAGAGCCGCGTCAGCAAATCACGAAGGGATTGATCGCGAGGGCCCACAAAGCGATTGCAGCGCCCGAAGGCGGACCTATAATCCGCCTTGTCTGTCCAAAGAATTCCAAAGGGAGGAAATCGATCCATGGCACTACGTGACGACCTGAAGCAGGTGCACAGCTACCTGCCGACGCTTGCCCAACAGATGAAGGACGGCAAGGTCAGCCGGCGCGAGTTCCTGCGCACCGCGACGCTGCTCGGCCTCTCCTCGACGGTCGCCTACTCGATCGCCGGCCTGCCCGAGACCGGCACCTTCGTGCGCCCTGCCAAGGCCGCCGGCGGCATCGTGCGGATCTCCATGCGCGTGCAGCCGATCGAGAGCCCCCACACCTATTCGTGGATCCAGGACTCGATGATGTCGAGGAACGTGGTCGAGTATCTGACCCGCACCCGCGCCGACAACGTGACCGAGCCCTGGCTCGCCGAGAAATGGGACGCCTCCGAGGACCTGAAGACCTGGACGCTGCACCTGCGCAAGGACGTCAAGTGGTCCAATGGCGAGGCGTTCAGCGCCGACCACGTGATCTGGAACATCAAGCGCTGCCTCGATCCGGCGACCGGCTCGTCCGTGCTCGGCCTGATGAAGGGCTACATGATGAACGACGCGGGCGATGCCATCTGGGACGCCAACGCGATCGAGAAGGTCGACGACAATACCGTCCGCCTCAATGCCCG
>JANPDA010000446.1:0-9028 GCA_031431235.1 Hyphomicrobiaceae bacterium | reverse complement strand
GGCCGAGCTGCTCGACCGGCTCCGTACCGGGCAATGATCGCGAGGCCGGGCGAGAAGCTCGATCGACTTTGCGCAACCAGCAACAAGGCACACCGAGATGGCCCCCCGCATCCTCGTCACCCACAACAATGACCTGCTGCTCAACTTCTACAGCCTCGAGGCCGTCGCGGAGTTGCGCAAGCTCGGCGAGGTGACGCTCAATGGCACCGACGAGCCCATGAGCGGCGAACGGCTGATTGCCGCGGCCAAGGATATCGACATCATCGTCTCCGACCGGCTCGCCGCAGGAACCCCTGCGGTGTTCGACCGGCTGCCACGCCTCGTCGCTTTCCTGCGCTGTGCGGTCGACGCGCGCACGGTCGACGTGGAAGCTGCCTCCCGCAACGGCGTGCTCGCCGTGCGCTGCAGCCAGGGCTACGCCGACGCCGTCGCCGAGACCGCGATCGGCCTGATGCTCACGCTCGCGCGGCGCATGCACATCGGCGACCGCCTCTACAAGCTGGGCCAAGAGATCCAGCCGATGGTGATGACGCGCCAGCTCACCGGCGCTCCCATCGGCATCATCGGCTATGGCGCCATCGGACGACGCATCGGCGAGCTCGCCATCGCATTCGGCATGGAGGTTTGCGCCTACGATCCCTACACCCGGATCGTCAACGGCAATGTCCGCCAGGTCGATCTCGATCGCGTGCTGTCCCATCCCCTGTTCGTCGTCTGCGCCGCCTACTCGACGCCCGAGACGCGCGCCATGATGAACGCGGCCGCCTTCGCGAGGATGCGCAAGGACGCCTACTTCATCAACGTCTCGCGCGGGGCCCTCGTCGATGAAGCCGCCCTGGAGGCCGCCCTTGTCGAGGGCCGGATCGCGGGCGCCGGGCTCGATGTCGGTATGGGTCGCGACGAGCAACCCTCGATGCGGCTGGCGAGGCTCCCCAATGTCGTTGCCGTCCCCCATGTCGCGGGCCTCACCCGCGAGGCCTCCGACTTCCAGGCGTTCGAGACCGTGCGCCAAGTCGAGGAGATCCTAGCCGGCAAGGCTCCCGCACTCGCCATGAACGCCCAGCACTGGTCACGTGTCTCGCTGCTGCGCTAGTGTTCTGACTCATTCATTCGGTACCCCAAATGAATGGCCAGCCCACCAACTACCTCCTTGTTTGTGTTCCGTCTTTCCATTCATTGATCCAGCTTCGCCGGAATCGAATGAATGGGCCGGAACACTAGACGGCCTGCCGTCCATGAGACATGATATCATCGAGGCCTGAGGTCCACCGCCATGTCGCTGCTCCCTGCCAACCCACCGAGAACGAAGCTGCCCCCCGGCGCAACCGACTGCCATATGCACATCTACGGCGATCCGCAGACCTATCCGGCCTCGCCTGCGAGCCCAATCCGGCCGGTGCCCGGGGGCACGATCGAGGTCTACCAGCGCTTGCAGCGGACGCTTGGCCTCACGCGCGCTGTCGTGGTCCAGCCCTCGGCCTATGGCACGGACAATCGCTGCACGCTTGCCGCGATGGCGGTGCTCGGCGATGAGGCGCGCGGCGTTGCCGTCGTCGACGACACGGCGAGCGACGACGAGCTGGCTCGCCTGACAAGCCTGGGCGTTCGCGGGCTGCGCTTTTTCATGTTGGCCGGTGGCGCCCTGACCTGGCAGCAGCTGCCGCGGCTCGCCGCTCGCGTCCACGAGCTTGGCTGGCACGTGCAGATGCAGATGGACGGCCGTCAGCTGCACGTGCGCGAGGCTGAGCTGGCGCGCCTGCCCGGCACGCTCGTGATCGACCACAATGGCAAATTCCTCGAGCCAATCGCGATTGATCATCCTGGTTTCAGGGCCCTGCAGCGCCTGATCGACAAGGGCCGGACCTGGGTCAAGACTTCAGGCGTCTACGAGACATCGAAGCTGGGGCCGCCCGGCTATGAGGATGTGGCTCTCCTCGCGCGAAAGCTGATCGCGGATCACCCGGAGCGCTGCGTCTGGGCGACCAACTGGCCGCATCCCTCCAAGCCCGCCGACCCGCCCGACGATGCCATCCTCCTCGATCTGATGACCCAATGGTGTGACGGTGGGCGCGGTCTCGCCCGCCTGCTGGTCGACAATCCGGCCCGACTTTATGGGTTTCCCGCCCCAGCATGACCGGCAACGGAGGTTTCCCATGCGCCTGCTCGTCTTCCAGCACATCGCCTGCGAGCACCCCGGGCAATTGCGCAAATTCCTGCAGGCCGACGGCATCGAGTGGCGCGCGGTCGAGCTCGATGCCGGCGAGCCGATCCCACCGCTCGAGGACTATGATGCGCTGTGGGTGATGGGCGGGCCGATGGACGTGTGGGATGTGGAGGAGCACCCCTGGCTCGTGCCCGAGAAGCGCGCAATCCGCCGCTTCGTCGCGGAGCTGGGGCGGCCCTATCTCGGACTGTGCCTGGGCCACCAGCTGCTCGCGGACGCGCTCGGGGGCACCTGCGGCCCACAGCGTCCCCCCGAGATCGGCGTGCTCGACGTCGAGCTGACGCCCGAAGGTTGCGAGGACCCGATCTTTGCCGGCATGAAGACCCGCCAGAAGGTTCTGCAATGGCATTCGGTGCGCGTGGCCGAGCCGCCCGAGGGCGCGGTGGTGCTGGCAAGCTCCGATCACTACAGGGTGCAGGCGATGCGGGACGGGCGAAACGCCTGGTCGATGCAGTACCACGTCGAGGTCGAGCCCGACACGGTCGCCACCTGGGGCGAGGTGCCCGCTTATCGCCAGGCGCTCGAATCGACGCTCGGGCCGTTCGCGCTCGACCAGATCGAGGAGGACGCGGCAGAGCAGATGTCCACCTTCCTCGCTGCATCCGAGCGGCTCTACCGGAATTTCATGCAGGCGGCGCGTCGGGCGCTGTAAGGCGGATTGGCGCAGCGTAATCCGCCGCGCCCGAGATCGCAGGGCGGAATAGCTTCCCAACCGGCTACGCCGGAATGCGTGTTCGAGGAAACGTCTCGCGCGCACCCATCCACCCGTCATCCCGGACAAAGCCGAAGGCTTTGATCCAGGATCTCAGCTACAGATGCCGCGCCCGTGGCGAGGATCCCGGATGATGCCAGGATGTGTTTCTCGAGAGCGCAGCGTAATCCGCCATTGCCGGCGCACGGATCCGATGGCGGCGGATTACGGCGCATGCGCGCCTGATCCGCCCTACAGTTCGCCCACCACGCCTAAGCGGCCGTCGGCACCGCGCCGCCCAAAGCCACCTCGCCCCGCTCGGCGGCCCTGGCGCGTGCGGCAGCCTCGAGCGCACGCCGCTCCTCGCGCCGCTTCAGGATCTCGTAGCTGATCGCACCCACGAGGCTCACCGCGATGATGATGACGGCGAGCGCCGACAGGCTCGGATCGGTGCCCTGGCGCACGCGACCCGCCAGCACCGTGACCAGCGTCTTGTCGGCAAGGATCGCAAACGTCGTCGTATTGTAGTTCTCGAACGAGGAGAGGAAGGCGATGATGCCGGCCGAGAACAGCGCTGGCCTGAGGAAGGGAATGAGGATGTGCCAGAACACCTGCGGATAGCTGGCGCCCAGATCGAGTGCGGCTTCTTCCTGCGCGCGGTCGAAGCGCTGCAATCGCGCCAGGATGATCAGCATGCAATAAGCGCAGATGAAGCTCGCCTGGCCGAAAATCGCGAGGATCATGCCTTTGTAGAGATAGGGCTTCAGGCCGGTCGTCTCGGCGAAGTCCTTCCAGAAAATCACCGTCGAGATGCCGATGATGACGCCCGGCGTCAGCACGGGCGATACCGTGATGAGATAATAGAGCGAGCGCGCACGCGGGTAGATTTGCGTCATCACGATCGAGGCAGCGAGCCCCACCGGCACCGCGAGGCAGACGACGCCGATGCCGATGATGACGCTGTTCCAAAGCCCCTCCATCATGTCGCGATCGTTGAAGAGGGCGGTGAACCATTTGGTCGTGAAGGCTTCGAACGGATAGGCGGTCGGATAGTTGGGCGTGTTGAAGGCCGTGACGCCCATCACCGCCAGCGGCCCGAACAGGTAGGCAAAGAAGATCAGCAGATAAAAGCCGGTCATCAGCTTGTAGACGAGCCTGGAGGTCATCGGGCGATCTCCCCCAGGCTCACCTTGAACACCCGTAGCACCAGCAGCACGAAGCCGATGCAGGCCAGCAGCAGGATGAAGGCGTAGGCCGAGCCCCGCGACCAGTTGAAGGCCTGGAAGAAGAAATCGTAGACGATCGAGGTGAACCACAGCGTGTTGGGCCCGCCCAGGAACTGCGGCGCGGCGAGCGAGCCCGCCGCCAGCATGAACACCATGGTGCAGCCCGACGCGATGCCGGGCTTGGCGAACGGCATCACCACGTCCTTGTGGATGCGCCACCAGGAGGCGCCCAAATCGCGGGCCGCCTCGATCTGGTTTTTGTCCAGCGCTTCGATCCCGTTGTAGAGCGGAAACACCATGATCAGCAGGTAGGCGTAGGAAAGGCCCAGATAGAGGCCGATATCGGCGCGCAGGAAATCGAACGAGGTGTCGATCAGACCCATGTTGATGAGCGCGGTGTTGATGAGGCCGTTGGACGACAACAGCACACGGAAGGCGAACGCGCGCAGGATCTCGTTCACCCAGAACGGCACGATCAAGGCAATCAGCAACAGCCGCAACTTCTGCGGACCGGCCGACTGCGCCAGATAGTAGGCGAGCGGATAGCACAGGCAGAAATTGGCGAACGTCACGCACAGGCTGATGAGGAGAGTCTTCCAGAAGGCGTAGAGGTGCGTGACGTTGTAGCTCGCCTCGGTGCCGGTCTGCAGGCCGTAGATGAAGTATTTGTAGTGCTCGAGGGTGAGCACGTCCTTGGGCCCGCCGCGATCCTTGGGCCAGAGCGAGGGATGGAAGCTCTCCTGCACCATGTACATGTAGGGCAGCACCACCAGGAACAGCGTCCAGAACGCGACCGCCAGCACGAAGAAGGTCGACAGCAGGATGCCGTTCTGCTGCACGAAGCCCTTGCGCGAGGGATCATCGAGGCCCCGGCGCTTCTCCCAGACGGCCATCGCCCAGAAGATCGCGATGACCGCGATGGGGATCAGGTAGACGAGGCCACGACTACTCACTGGCGAGCCTCCCGTGCGGCAGAACCAGCGCCTTCGTCGGATCGTAGCTCGCCGCCAAGGTTGCGCCCTGGCCGGGGAGTGCATGGTCGCTCTGGCGCCCGATGGTGAGCGTGATCGGCTTGGCGCCCTTGCCCTTCAGATAGGCGTGGCTGGTGTTGCCTTCGAAGGTGACGGCCTCGACCGTGCTCGAGATCGTCGCCTCGGCGGTGCCGACGCCGACGCTGAAGGCTTCCGGCCTGACGAACAGGATCGCCTTGTCGCCCGGCTTCAGGCCCTTGGGATTGCGCCCGCGCAAGGGCCCGTGCGCGGTCTCGACGAGGGCATGGTCGCCGACCGTGCGAGAGACCGTTCCGGGGAAGGGATTGTTCTCGCCGACGAAAGAGGCAACGAACGCCGTCGCCGGATTGTCGTAGAGGCTCTTGCCTTCGGCCACCTGCTCGATCACGCCCGCATCCATTACCGCAATGCGATCCGACATGGTGAGCGCCTCGCCCTGATCGTGAGTGATGTAGATGAAGGTGATGCCGACCCGCTTCTGGATGTTGCGCAGCTCGTTGCGCATGTGCTGGCGCAGCTTCAGATCCAGTGCCGAGAGCGGCTCGTCCAGCAGCAGCACCTGCGGCTCGACCGCAAGCGCGCGTGCGATCGCGACGCGTTGCTTCTGGCCACCCGACAACTCGGAGACGAGCTTGCCCCCCTGGTCGGGAAGCGCGATCAGTCGCAGCAGATCATCGACCTTCCGCGCCCGCTCCTCGCGCGGCACACCGCGCACGCGCAGACCGTAGCCCACATTGTCGGCAACCGTCATCAGGGGAAAGAGCGCGAGGTTCTGGAAGATCAGCGCCGTCGGGCGCCGGTTCGCGCCGATACCGGCCATGTCCTTGCCGCCGATCCGGACGGCGCCTTCCGACGGATCGAGGAAGCCCGATACCGTGCGCAGGATCGTCGTCTTGCCGCAGCCGGACGGGCCCAGGAACGAGAAGAATTCGCCGTTCTCGATTTTCAGCGTTGCGCCCTTGACGGCTGTGAAGCTGCCGAACCGGATGGTGACGTTGTCGAGCTCGACATCGGCGCTCATGCTGTTGCTACCCCAATCCAGAATCGGCCATTATCCGCACACGGCCGCACCGTGGCTAGCTTGCATGGCCGCCCCTTGGAACTCAAGTGGCAAAAGCCTGCTGCAATCGCCAACTTCGCCTTGAAAGCCGGTGAGCGGTTCCGTCGTGGCCGTCTGCTCATCGAAAGCTCCTGATTCGCGAGCACCAACCGTGCCCGCTGTCAGGCAGCCGATCCACTCATCCTACGGTCCGAAATTGTGGAGCCACTTCGACCTGCCAATGGTGCCGGTTCACTTGGCGCCCGGTGCTGGCCCCAAAACAGCGCAGTTCAGCCTACCCTCGCCGCCTGCGCGCCGCTTCCCTGAGCTTGGTCGACGACAGTGGCGACAGCGGGATGCCGAGGAAGGCCCAGGCTGGCGCTGGCCGCTCCGGCAGGCCAGCCGCATCGGCCTCGTCGATGCGGGCGGCCGCGTAGGTGATGGCGGCGCACGAGGCGAGCGCCCGGTAGCGCCAGCCGGGACGGTCGGCGACGGCGATCGGCATCAGCTCGAAAATCTTGCGCCAACCCTTCCAGCGCTCGAACCCCGCCAGATTGTCGGCCCCCATGATCCAGACGAACCGGGTCGCGGGGAAGCGGCGGCTGAGGAAGGCGACCGTCTCGACGGTAAAGGCGCTGCCGGTCGACTCCTCGAAGGCGGTCACCTCGATGCGCGGGTGGTCGGCGACCCGCTCGCAGGCCGCCACTCTGGCAGCGGTTGTCGGCAGGCCCTCGTGCGACTTCAGCGGGTTGCCGGGGGACACCAGCCACCAGACCCGATCGAGGCGGAGACGGCGCAACAGCTCGAGGCTGACCTGGCGGTGGCCGTCATGGGGCGGATTGAACGAGCCGCCGAGCAGCCCGATCCTGAGGCCCGCCCCGGCGTGGGGAGGCCGCAGGTGCGCGTCGGGTCCCGCTGTCACAATCACTCCTGATTTTTTGTCGCGGGGGCCGCCGACGACCCGCCCCAACCGTCGTGTTGCGGCAAGCCATCGGTTATCGGGTAGTAGTCCGACTTGTCGGCGACGAAGATGTGGTGGGTCGCCCTGATGCCGGTCGGGGGATCGAGTGCGCCGGCACATATCGAGATGCGCGAGCCGTCCTCGGGTTTCCACAGGAGGCTCGAGCCGCATTCGCCACAGAAGCCGCGCTTGGCTTCGCTCGATGCCGCATACCATTTGAGCGCGGCTTCGCCAGCGGTGAGCGCGAAACGGTCCGGCGTCACCGAGGTGGCGGCAACCAGATGTCCGGTCCAGCGTGCGCATTGCCGGCAGTGGCAATAGCTGATCGGCCGGAACGGGCCCGTTGCCTCGAAGCGGACGGCGCCGCACAGGCATTGGCCGGTGAGCTTTACGGGTTTTGCCATCGGAATTGCCTTTCTCAGACGGGCCGGATCTGGCCGGCGCCGCGGACGACGTACTTGAAGGTGGTGAGCTGCTCGAGCCCGACGGGGCCGCGCGCGTGAAAGCGGCCGGTCGCAATGCCGATCTCGGCACCCATGCCGAACTCAGCCCCGTCGGCGAACTGGGTCGAGGCGTTCCACAGCACGATCGCGGAGTCGACGCGGGCGAGGAACTGCTCGGCAGTGGCCGCATCCCCCGTCACGATCGCGTCGGTGTGGCGCGAGCCGAAGCGGGCGATGTGGGCGATCGCGCCATCGAGGCCATCGACGAGCCGGGCTGCCATGACGGCGTCGAGGAATTCATGGCCCCAGTCGGCTTCGGTTGCTGGCCTCGCGCGTGGCTCGGCCCGGCACACGTCCGCGTCGCCGCGCACCTCGCAGCCTGCCTCGATCAGGGCAGCGACGATTGGCTGCAGATGGGTTGCCCCCGCCGCCCGGTCGATCAGCAGGCACTCGGCCGCGCCGCACACGCCGGTGCGCCGCATCTTGGCATTGACCACGATCCGCCGCGCCATCACGAGGTCGGCCGCCTTGTCGACATAGACGTGACAGATGCCCTCCAGATGGGCGAGCACCGGCACGCGGGCTTCGGCTTCGACCCGGGCGACCAGGCTCTTGCCGCCGCGCGGCACGATCACGTCGATCGCTCCGCCGAGGCCTGCGAGCATCAGGCCGACGGCCTCGCGATCCGGCACCGGCACGAGTGAGATCGCCGCCTCGGGCAGCCGGGCCTGCGCGAGACCGCGCGCGAGGCAGTGGTGGATTGCGCTGACCGATCGCAGGCTCTCCGAGCCGGCCCTGAGGATCACGGCGTTCCCCGATTTGAGGCAGAGGCCGCCCGCGTCCGCTGCCACGTTGGGACGGCTCTCGAAAATCATGCCGACGACGCCGAGCGGCACCGCGACTCTTGAAATCTCGAGGCCGTTCGGGCGGGTCCAGGTCGCGAGCGTGCGGCCGACCGGATCGGGCAATTCGGCGATCGCCTCGAGCCCCCGGGCCATGGCCTCGATCCGCGTCTCGTCGAGCCGCAGCCGGTCGAGGAAGGCGACCGGGCGACCTCGCGCGACAGCCTCGTCCAGATCGATGCGGTTGGCCTCGATGACGGCGGGCCGGTTGGACCGCAGCGCGGATGCCATGGCGCGCAGCGACCGGTCCTTCGTCGCCCGATCAGCCAGCGCGAGCACGCACGCCGCCTCGCGCGCCCCCGCGCCGATCGCCGCCATGACCGGCGCGATTGCCGCCGTGCTCTCCGGTGCCGCCACCGCTATCATGTGTCCCGGCCTTCCCGACCCTTCGCGCGCGTCAAGGCCATGTCGTCGCGGTGCACCACCTCGGCGCGGCCCTCGAAGCCCAACAGGCTCGCGATCTCGCTCGACTTCTTGCCCATGATACGCTCGACGTCGGAGCGCGCATAGGCCGTGAGACCGCGCCCGAGCA
>JANPDA010000445.1:0-8325 GCA_031431235.1 Hyphomicrobiaceae bacterium | reverse complement strand
CCGACGACACGTTCGCCTTGTTCGAACAACAACGCTGGATCGCACCCTTGAACGAGGAGATCCGCGCGGCACTCGGCGAACATCTGACGGCAACGCTGGGAACGCCCGGCGCCGCGCCGGCCGCCGGCCGCAAGGATTGGCGGATAACGGTGGACGTGCAACGCTTCGACTCGACGCCCGGGCGCAGCACGCTCGTCGCGCTGTGGGCATTGCTGGCGGGCGGCGACACGCCGGCGCTGCGCTGCCTCAGTGTGTACGAGCAAACCGTCGGCGCCGGCATACCGGCGGCCACCGGAATGGCGCTCTCGATCCAGATCCAGGGGCGTAGCGAGGTCGCGATGTGCATCTTCGGCGACGGCGCGGCCCAGACCGGCATCTGCCATGAATCGATGAACATCGCCGCGCTCTGGAAGCTGCCGGTCGTATTCCTGCTCGAGCACAATCAGTATGGCCTGACCGTGCACCATACGGCGCAGTCCTCGGTTGCGGATTTGAGCGTCAGGGCGGCGGGCTATGGCATGCCCGGACGCATCGTCGATGGCAACGACGCGGTCGCCGTCTACCGCTCGGTCGGGGAAGCGGTCGAGCGGGCGCGCCGCGGCGAGGGGCCGAGCCTGATCGAAGCCAAGACCTATCGCCTCGTTGGTTTCTCCACCTCCGACATGGGCGGCTATCAGAGCGAGCAGGAGATCGCGGCCTGGAAGCAGCGCGACCCGCTGATTGTCGCCGCCCGCCAGCTCGGCGAGCATATGCCTGCCCAAGCCCTGCAGGCGATCGAGCGCGGCGCGGCCGAGGAGGTCGAGCACGCGTTCGCGAGCGCCCTAGCCGATCCGTTCCCCGTCTTCGAGCTGCCGGCATCGACCGCCGCCACCATGGGAGGCCATCGATGGCCATGATGCGCTACGCGGAAGCGCTCAACGCCGGCTTGCGCGAGGAGATGGCGCGCGATCCCAACGTCTTCCTGTTCGGCGAGGATGTCGGGGTTTACGGCGGCGTGTTCAAGGTGAGCCGCGGGCTGCGTGAGGAGTTCGGTCAGTCACGCGTGCGCGACACGCCGATCTCCGAGCAGACGCTCGCTGCGATGGCGGTCTCGGCTGCCATGACCGGCACGCGCCCCGTGCTCGAGATCATGTATGCCGACTTCGTGCCGCTGACGCTGGACGCGCTCATCAACCAGGCGTCGATCTACGAGTACGTCTGGGGCGGCCAGGTGAGGATGCCGTTCGTGTTGCGAACGCAAGGTGGTGCCGGCGCGGGCGCAGGCGCCCAGCATTCCAAGAGCCTCGATGCGATGCTCTGCCATATCCCCGGCCTGAAGGTCGTCGCGCCGAGCACACCAGCCGACGCCAAGGGGCTCCTGAAGAGCGCGATCCGCGACGACGGTCCCGTGATCTTCCTCGAGCACAAGCTGCTCTACAATCTGCGCGGCGAGGTCCCCGACGGCGAGCACCTGAGCGAGATCGGCCGCGCCGCCACGCTGCGGGCGGGCCGCGACGTCTCGATCATCGCCTCCTCGCGCATGGTGCACGAGAGCCTGAAGGCCGCCGACACGCTCGCAGCCGAAGGCATCGAGGCCGAGGTGATCGACTTGCGGACTTTGCGCCCGCTCGACCTCGATTGCCTGACAGCCTCGATCGCGCGGACCCACCACGCCGTCGTCGTCAACGAGGGCTGGCGCTTCTGCGGCTATGCGGCGGAACTGTCGGCCTCGATCATGGATCATGCTTTCGACGACCTGGACGCCCCGGTCGAGCGCGTGACGCTGCCCGATATGCCGATCCCCTACAGCGAGCCGCTCGAGAGCGCGATCCTGCCCACGTCCCAGAAGATCGCCGCTGCCGCGCGCCGCGCGATGGCGTGAGGAGGATCGGGACGATGGCGCAGCCGATCATCATCACGGGCGCGGGCGGCGAGTACATGGAGAGCGTGACCGTCGTCGCATGGCGCAAGTCCACGGGCGAGCGCGTCAAGGCGGGCGAGGTGTTGGTCGTGGTCGAGACGGCCAAGGCCGCGACCGAGATCGCGGCACCTTGCGACGGCGTGCTTTCGAAAGTGCTGGCGTCCGCGGGCGAGGAGATCAAGGTCGGAGCCGTGCTCGGCCTCGTCGGCACAACGGCCGATGATACCGGGACGGAGGCCGGGGCATCCGCTGGTCCGGCGCGCGCGGCATCCGGCGTTGCATCCCCCACGATTGCCCGCAAGGCGATCGACGGGCGCATCCTCGCCAGCCCCGCTGCCCGCAAGACGGCCAGCGCGCTCGGCCTCGATCTCGCCCGCGTGACGGCCTCGAGCATCCACGGCCGCATCAAGCTGCGCGATCTGGTGGCGGTCACGCCTCGGCCAGCGATCGGGCACCCGAGCCACTTGCACCTGGAGCGTGCCGGGCCTGCGGATGGCACGCCGCTCGTGCTGTTGCACGGCTTTGGCGCCGATACGAACACGTGGCGCCTGCTCGGCCAGCAGCTCGGAGCGAGCTCGCCGCGCATCGCCATCGACTTGCCCTGCCACGGCTGCTCGCCGCTCGCAGGCTTTGACAGCATCGAGGCTGCGGCAGAGCAGGTGGCGGCAACGCTGGCAGCGCACGGCATCGGACCTTGCGATCTCGCCGGCCACTCACTCGGCGGGGCAGTGGCGTCGGCTCTCGCTGCGGGGCAGCGGGCTTGCGTGCGGTCGCTCACGCTGATCGCGCCGGTGGGCCTGGGACCCGCGACCGGTCTCACCATGCTGCATGAGCTGGCCGCCGCCGCGACCCGCGAGGAGATCGAGCGGCTGCTGCCGCATCTGGTTGCCGAGCCCGCTCTGCTGCCACGTGGCTTTGCCGAGGCCGCCGCGAAGCTGCGATCCGGCACTGGCCTGCGGCAAGCACAAGCGGCTTTGCTGGAACGGCTCTTTGCTGGTGGCGCGCCGCGGTTCGATACAGCCGCGAGCCTGGGCCGGGTCGGCTGCCCCGTCAGCATCGTCTGGGGGCGACAGGATCGCGTGCTGGCTGCAAGCCAGGCGCTCGCTGCGCCCGCAACGGCAAGCCTGCATCTGCTCCCCGGCATTGGCCACATGCCCCATGTCGAGTGCCCGGCTCTGCTGGCGCGGCTGCTGATGCTGACGACCGGTTCACCGGCTCACCGGTAGCCGGCAACCTCGGCATTCCAGATCCGGATGGTCTGATCGTCGCCAGCGGAAACGAGCCTGGATCCCTGCGGCAGGAAGGCGACCGAGCGAACCGGGCCGGTATGGCCGACATAGGTATGGACGAGCGCGCCGGTGCGGGTGTCCCAGAGCTTGACGGTGGTGTCCTCGCTGCCGGTCGCGAGCAGCCCGCCGTCGGAGGAGAACGCAAGTGACGTCAGCCGGTTGCCGTGCCCCTCGAGCTTCACCAGCTGCTTGCCGGTCTCCGCCGACCAGAGGATCGCTGTCTGGTCGAAGCTAGCGGAAGCGATGGTGCGCCCATCGGGCGAGAATGCGAGCGCGCTGACATCGTCGGTGTGGCCCGAGAGTGTGCGCGCCTCGCGCGTGCGGCCCCCCTCGTAGATGCGGATCAGCTTGTCGGAGCCCGCTGCCGCAATGAGACGCAGCCGCGCGGTGTAGGCAACGGCGAGCACGTCGTTGCCCGAGCCCGACATGGTCGCGCGCGATCCCCGATCCCGATCGATCAGGCGAACCTTGCGATCGGCGCCGGCGGCCACGATCTGCCGGTTTCCGCCGGCGAACCGCACCGCCCAGACCGGCCCCTGCGGCTCGCGGAAGTTACGCAATCGCTCGCCCTTCTCCAGATCGTAGAGCTCGATCGTGCCATCGCGGCGGGCCATCGCCAGCACGCCCTCGGCCATATCGACCGCAGTCACCTCGCTGCCGGGAGCGGCGAGCGTCTTCAAGAGATTGCCGCTCGCCACATCGATGAGACTGACGGAGCCGTCCGCACCCGCAGCCGCAATCAGGCGACTGTCGGGCGAAACCGCCAGCGAGCGGATCGCACTGGTCTGCTGGCGAATGGCACGGACGAGATCGAGGTCGGTCGTCGCATGAACGGCCCCGATTGCGGCCAGCGGGGGCTCGCTGGCCCGATGATCCTGGATGTAGATCATGGTCGCGACCACGCCACCGATCAGCGCAAGCTGCAGCCAGGGGACCTGCCGCAGCCAGGATTTGCCCGAGGACGGCACACGCACCCGCTCGGGGCGGACCTTGGGTGTCGGCCGTGGCGCTTTCGGCTTTGGCTCGACGCGAGGCGGAGCCTTGGCCTGGGGCGGACGGGCGATCTCGGTCGGCTGGTCGTTCAGCTCGATCGCCTGAGGCGCGGAGGGCAGCGGTGCGGGCGCCTGATTGAAACGCTCCACCCGCGCCTTCGCCGCCGCCCCGGTCGAGGCTACGGCCGCGCGCACGCCATCGAGCAGCGCGATCAGACTGCGCCGGTTGACGGCCTTTGGTGCGACGACGGCCGCTGACAGCGCAACCATCGCGGGCGCCGCAGCCAGCTTGGCGGGCTTTTTCATCTCGATCGGGAGCCGTTTGGCAGGCGGCTGCTCGCCGGCTCGGCGGCCCGGCCAGCGCACGATGCGCGGCATTGCCGTCTCGAGCTTGCGGGTCCGCGCCAGCGCATCGGCAGCGCCGGCCTCGACCGCCTTCAATTTGGGCTGCACCGCTCCACCATCGCCCAGCAACTCCTGCTGCCAGGCGGCTATCGATCTGGGTCGTGCTTCGATCTTCAGTTGCAGCGCGGCATCGATCGCCTTCAGGAACCGCGGCCGGTAGAGCGCACGAGCGGCCTGCGCTGCTGGCTTCAGCTCGTCGGTGGTGATCCGGGTCGGGGAATCGATCGGACGGCTGCCAGTCACCGCATGATAGAGCGTGGCACCGAGTGCATAGATGTCGGTCCAGGGCCCCTGCTGCTTGCCGGTCGCGGCATACTGCTCGAACGGCGAGTAGCCGGGCTTGACCAGCGCCGAGACCGTACGGGAGTGCTGTGCCACCTCGCCGCGCGCCGAGCCGAAGTCGATCAGCACCGGTGAGCCGTCCGGGCGGATGATGATGTTGTCGGGCGCGATGTCGCGGTGCAGGAAATCCTGCGCATGGATCAGCTCGAGGGCGGCCAGCAGCGGGGCAATGATCTGATCGAGCTCGTGCTGGGAGGGCGGGCGGCCGAGCTTGTCGAGCCAGGACTTGAAGCTCTTCCCCTCCTCGAACTGCAGCACCATGTAGCCGGTGTTGTTCTGGCGGAAGTAGCGATAGACGCGGGCGATGTTGGGGTGCTCGAACTTGGCGAGCGTCTGCGCCTCCTCGATGAAGCGCTCGAGCCCCCAGTCGTAGTCCTCGTCGCACGAGGTCGACTTGGAGCGCACGATCAGGGTCCCCTCGCGCGCCGCGAAGTCGGAGGGGAAGTATTCCTTGATGGCGACGGCGCGATCGAGCGAGACGTCGCGCGCGAAATAGGTGATGCCGAATCCGCCCGCCCCGAGCACCCGCTCGATCCGGTAATCGCCGGCGAGCAGCGTCGCATTCGGCAGCGCGAGCAGATTGTCCATGTGTTGACGCGGTCGCTGTGGCTTGCCCTGCATGGCAACTCCCGGCATTGGCGCCTCCCCCTTCGCCTGCGCCGCCGTCCGCTTCCCGGGGCGGGACGGACGCTTCGCATGGTGGCAAACCGGTGTCGCAGCGGCTCATGGCCGAACTATGGACGCTGCGGCTCCGCCTGGAATGCAGTGGAAATCGTAGCCGCTTGCAAACTCGCGGTCATGCGGAATCAGGCGCTCTCCCGTGCGCGAAAGGGTCGTTGGCAGCATCAGCGGCCGACCGGACGTCCGGGTCATTTGCCAGTGGGCGCGGCCGCCGGCCGCATGCCGAGGTGGCTGAAGAAGCGGAGCAGATAGCCGTCGGGGTCCTGCACGAGGAATTGCCGATTGCCCGTCTCCTCGTTGCCGGCGCGATACCAAGCCTCCTCTATGGGCCGATAGAGCGGCCAGCCTGCGGCGGTGATGTGGGCGTGGATCACCTCGACGTCGGCGACCTCGATCTGCAGATTGATGCCGCGTCCCAAAGGGCGCTCGGGTCTGGCCGTCCACCAGGCACGCTCGCCCGTGTCGGCTGGATCCGCCTGCTCCAGCATCAGCTGTGCGCCGTCGAGGTCCAGATAGGCAAAGCCGTCCTCCGGGCGGTCGTAGGCAACCCGGAAACCGGCCAGATCGACATAGAAGGCGAGGCTTGTCTCGATGCTCGTGCACAGCAGCTCCGGCACCAGCCGGGCATAGGGCATGGACCGCGGGTCCATCAGCCGAGCCGGCCGATCGCGTGGGCAAACAGCAGGTAGACGCGCCCCATATCGCCCACGATCTGGCCGTCGGCCAGCCGGCCGGAGGGATCGCGATCGCCTGCTTCGCGCAGCATCCGTTCGAAATCGGACAGGTAGCGCTCGGCCATGGACCTGAAGCCCTGGTCGCTCTGCAGGCGCCGGGCAATCTCCTCGAAGGTGCTCTCGCCCTCGGGGGTGTAGATCTGCCGGGTGAAAACGCCCTGCTCGCCGCGACGGAACCGGCTCCAGACGTCGAGTGCGGACTGCGGGTCGATAGCCCGCGCCATGTCCTCCATGCTCACGGGCTGAGGCGGTGCCCGGTGGGCCGGCTCTGGTGCGACCTGGGCGGAAGCTGCCGGAGTGGGAGCCAGCATCCCTTCGATCCCGGCATCGGCACCGCTCTCGTCCTCGAGCGAAGCCCGCTTCAGCAGATCGCCGAGCGACCAGGACGATTCGCGCAAGCCCCCGAGCTCGACACCGTGGGGAGCCGCCGCCGTTCCCTCGGGTCGTGGCTGGCGCACCCGGCCCGAAGGCGGCACACGATCGGTCGGCTCGCCGCCCGAGGGCTGCGCCCGACGTGGCGCGCGCTGGGCCGGCGCTTGCGTTCCAGCGGCCGCCTGCCTCGCCTCACGTTCGCGCTCGAAGCCACGCGCGAGCGAGGGCATGGCCTGGCCTTCGCCAGGCGTCACGTCGCGCAACACCTGCTGCTCGCGTCCCATGGCCGAGATCGCCTCGATCGCGCGGATCTGGTCCTGCACTGCACGGCGCATCGCGTCGCTGTTCTGGCGCACGGTGTCGGGCAGCCGTGACGAGCGGGTCTCGACCTCGCGGGTCGCCTCGTTCAGATTGCCGAGCTGCTCGGAGACCTCGCGCGAGATCGATGAGAACTTGCTCTTGAGGTCGTGCAGCGTCCGCTCGGTCGAATTCTCTGTTTCCGAGCGAAACCGGTCGATCTCGCCGGTGCGGACCTGGATCTCCTGGCCGAGCCGGCCCTGCGCCGCTTCGATCGTGTTGACGACCGTCTGCATCGATCGGTTCTGGCCTTCGAAGCGGCGAGTCAGCTCGTGGATCTGGTCGAGCAGGCTCTCGGAGACCTCTTTCAGCATCTTCGACTGCATGGCGAGTCCGGTGATCGTCTGCACCGACTGGCTGGTGATCGTATCGCTGGTTTGGCGAACCGCCTCGATGCCCTCGACCAGCGTCGCATCGATGTCGCCAGCCTGGCGCTTCAGCGTGTCGCTCAACACCCGGGCATGGGTTTCCATGGCATGGCGCAGCGCATCTGCCCGGCTGGCGACCGCATGATCGATGGCGGCGGCGCCATCGGCGATGCCGTCCTCCAGCGAGCGCAGCCGCTCGGCGAATGCCGTATCGATCGCCTTGGTCCGCTCGATCAAAGCCGCGTCGAGCGCGTCGGAGCGATCGAACACGGCGCGCTCCATCTGCTTGGCGGTTGCCTGGAACGATTGCGTGTGCTCGGCAATCCGCTCGTCGATCACGCGGGTATAATCCTCGAGCACGTTCTCCAGCCGCTCGGTGCGCTCGCCGAGCACGCTCTGCAGCTCGCCGGTGCGGGCGCCGAGCGAGGTCTCGAGCTGGCCCACGCGGTCGGCGAGAGCGATGTCGAGCGCGGTCAGGTTCTTGGCGGCGCCTTCGACGATGCGGGTCAGCCGCGTCTGCTCGGTGCCGAGCCGCTCGAGCAGAACCGGAACCTCCGAGCCGATGCGCTGGTTCATGACGGAGAGCGCCGCAAACAGCGAGTTGCCCTTCTCGGAGAGCAGATCGGCCACCTCGTCGCTCTGCTCCGAGATCTGGCCCGAAAGTTTTGCCCCGGCGGCGGCGAGACTGCGCGAGGCCTGGTCGGTCGCGACCGCGATGTCGCGCGAGACTTCCGCACCGATCCCGCGCAGCGTCTCGGTCACGCGGTCGCTGTTGTTGGCGAGAGCATCGCGCTCGCTCGCCAGCTCGTCGATCAGGCTCCTGATCCGCAGCTCGTTCTCGGAGTAGGAGCGCTCCAGCGCCGCCACCTCGCCATGCACCAGGGC
>JANPDA010000444.1:0-13973 GCA_031431235.1 Hyphomicrobiaceae bacterium | reverse complement strand
CATCTCCGAAATACGCTTCAGAGGACACTGCGAGATTGAGCGTATTTCGGAGACAGGACACTAGGCGCCGAGTGCGCGCACGCGCTTGGTGAGGCGCGAGACCTTGCGAGACGCCGTCTTGCGCTCGGCAATTCCCTTTTGCGCCGCGCGCGCGAGTTGCGGCTCGGCTGCCTTCAGCGCCTTCAGCGCCGCATCCTTGTCGCCGGACGAGATCGCTTCCTCGACCTTCTTCACGTAGGTGCGCATGCGGCTCCTGCGTGACTTGTTGATCTCGGTGCGCTTGACTGCCTGGCGCGCTGCTTTTCTGGCCGACGTCGTTTTGGCCATGCGTTGATCCTCGTTTGGGTGTCGTCGTTCTGGGTGAGCCCTGCCTTGCGACCGGGCGAGACTGGGATCGTTCCGGCCTCGGCCGCTGACGATCCAGATGAGCACAATGACCGCACGGGCAGATGCCGGGTCGGCCTCAGATGACGCTTCCTATATCTGTCACACCAAATCCGGTCAACGGAGGCGGGGCTGCAATTCGAGCACGGATCGGGCCAATCAGCGCCACCATTCCCGCATGACTTTGTCGGCCCCGAGCCGGCGTGGCCCCGGTGGGGTCGGATGCAGCGCACCCGGCAGATAAGGGCCGGCCCCTTCGGGGATATTCGGCAAGGGCGCGCCGATCACCACGGCGAGCTGGGAGAAATGGCGCACCCACTCGGCACCCGACTGCTCGATCCAATCGGGCGGCTCCAGGTGGCGGACGATCCTGAGCTTGCGGCCGCCCGCGACGATCGCCTCCTCGGTCAGCGCCGTCACGAACGGCAGCTGCGCTCCCCCGCCGGTCAGGTGGACGTGCAACTCCGCGCCGTAGCGCAGGAACGGGTTGGCGCCGATTGCCTCCACCACCTCGCGAAACTTCAGCCTGAGACCGTCGGCGAGCGAGCGCACTTCCGAGCTGTCGAGGAACTCCTGCAGCGAAACCGCCACCACCTCGTCACGGGTGACCGCGATCTCGACCAGATAGGGCGGCCGGAACAGCGCCTCCTTCAGCTCGCGCACCTGGCGTGCGACCGCCCGCTCGGCGGCGCGCCGGCGCTGGTCGCCGGGCCAGATGCCGGCCTTGGCGAGCGCCATCGCCGACAGCAGCCGGTCGAGCGCATTGCCGACCCGGTCGAAGCCGCGGGCTGTGCCCTGGAGCTGAGCCACCTTGAAGCGCTTGAACGGCAGGCTCGAGTGTTTGAACACGAGAAAGGCCGCCATGTCGGCGGTTCCCGCGCCCACATCGACGACCACGAAGATCTTGGGCGCCCGCCAGCGCGGATTGAAGATCGAGATGCCAGCAGCCGTCGCCTCGTCGAGCCCCTCGGCGACGAGCCCGATCGGCAGCTCCACCTCGATCTCGGTCAGCGCATCGAGCGCGGCGCGGGCGTCGGGCACCGGTATGCCCTGCTGCCAGCGCCCGCGGAAAGTATCGGCCAGGACCTGGGCCGAGGCGAGCAGCACCCGCATGCCCTGCGCATAGGTGGCGGATCGCTCCGGCGTCCAGCCCGGCACCGCATAGCGCCTCAGGATGTGCCGCGGCAGGCCGGCGGCCTCCAGCGCTTCGCCAGCCGTCGCCGTCAGATAGGCGAGATAGAGCAGCACCATGTCGATATGACGGAAGCGGATTGCCCCGGGTACGAACTCCTCGGGCACTGGCGCCATCGAGAGACGCTCAACGTCGTCGCTGTTGAAGAGCAATTTCGGGCTCTCGAAGCGGGCGCGGCCGGCTGGCGCCAGCAGGCTTTCCGCATAGGCTTTGGGCCCGAACAGGAACTGGCCGTCCTGCACGAACACGGTCGAGGCGAGCACATAGGGGTTGTCTTGGGCCTGGAAGCTCGCCCGCGAAGCGATCCGCCCGAGCGGCAGCAAGCGCACCTCGCCGCCATCCCGGTCGAGGATCACGGACGCCTTGGAGAAAGCCGTACCGAAGTCGAGCGCCATCAGCGCCTTGTGCTTCTTGGGCTTGGCCTCGGTCGAGGAGAGGTCGAGTGGAAATCGTGCCATGGGGTGCGAATGTGATCCTTCTGCTCCCAGCATACGACAGCTCGATGCCAGGATCACCGGCTAATCGCCATCTTCCACCGGCTCGACCTCGCCCTTCTGCAAAAGCTCGCGCCGGCCGGGCTGGTACTCCCTCGTGATCGGGGGATCGAGCAGGCGGACGCGCGCGGGCACATGCTGCCCTGCGTCGACGAGGGTGTGGCGCGCGGCGTCGAAAGCAACGACGTCGCCTTCCGCCCCTTCGGCTTCGAGCCCGCGTCGGCTCGCCAGATTGCGGATCGTCTGCAGCAACAGGCGCTGGCGCCCGGCGGCCGAGCGATAGAGCCGTGCGAGCGCCGGGTCGGCGGCTTCGAGTGTCTTCAGCACGCGCTCGTGGGGTGCGGCATCCCCGCTGAAAGCGCGCCGGGTCGACAGCTCGACCTGAAACACCCGCGCTGCCGCCCGATCGAGCACATAGAGCGCGTCCTCGTCCGTGCCGCCACGAGGCGCATTGCCGGTTGCGGGTGCCAGATGGCGCAACACCGCCTGCCACAGCAGTGCGTCGGCCACCTCGGCGAGCCGCCCCCAATGGGGTTGATCGAGCAGGCGCGCTACCGGATCGCCGAGCAGTGGCGCGAGCCGCGCGACCGGCTGCTCGGCTGCTGCGAGTTGCAGCCGCGGCGCCAGCTCCGGCAACGCCGTGCGCATCAAGGCAACGAACGGCAATGCTTTCAGCGCGAATTGGCGAGGTGTGCGGGCCGGCTCGATCGCCCGGTAGAGCCGGTCGAGCGCCGGCGCTAACTCGCCCGCCGGCCGCCCGGCGAGCGGTCCCTTGGCGTCCGCCAAGTCTTCGAGCACGGTGCGCAGCCTGCGCATCCGCTCGGCCGCCGGCACGCTTTGCAGGGCTTCGGCCAGACCGGCGAGGGCGATGGCGACCGTGCCCGCGGCCAGCAGCCGGCTGAGCCAGAATCGCCGCGTCCGCTTTTGCCCGGCTGCGAGCGCCGCGCTCGCGGCATAGGCGCCGAGCCAGGTTGGCTGGATCGTGGCGAGCGCCCTGCTCGCCCGCTCCAACTCGCGTGCGGTCAGCTCGAACGGCGAGATCGCCTCCTCGCGCCCTGCCTCCGGGAACGGCTCTGTCAGGTCGGCGGCAATCGCCTGGCTCGATCCAGCCTGCTCCAGCGCGGCCAGCCGCTTCAGGCGCACGACGAGACTGACGGCCGCCGGGACCTTGGTCCCGCGCGCCGCCCCGTCCTTTGCCGGCATATCGAGCGCCTTCGTCATGCGTGCCTCGATCCGACCTGCTGGGCTGGTCAGCTCCGGCCCATGAAATCGCCCTTGCCGATCTCGACGCCGTTGTGGCGCAGGATGTTGTAGGCGGTCGTCAGATGGAAATAGAAGTGCGGCAGTGCCCAGCGGGCGAGGAAGTCCTTGCCCTTGAACTCGTATTTGTTGCCGCCGCCGGTGATGACGATGTCACGGCCTGCCGCCCCCTCGAACTGCTGGGGCTTCAAGCCCGCGAGAAATGCGACGGTCTTGTCGATGCGAGCCTTCAGCTCGGAGATCGTCTTCTCGGTGTCCTCGTATTTCGGCACCTCGATACCGGCGAGGCGGGCGCCGGCGCCCTTGGCGAAGTCGGTCGCGAGCTGCACCTGGCGGGCGAGCGCGAACATGTCGGGATAGAGCCGCGCGCCCGTCAGCACCAGCGGATCGATCTTCTTGGCTTCGGCGTGCGCTGCCGCCTTGTCGAGGATCTTGGCAAGCGCGGTGAGCATGTGCGTGAGCACGGGGACGGATGAATCGTAGAGAGCGGCTGACATGACGGGGACCTCTGTGCATTGCCTGGCGACCACCACCAGCGCCAGGCTCGCCGCATCCATAGGCGGTTTTCGGGTGTGGGGCAAAGTGGTGCGGGGCATGCTCGTTTGGGCGAGCTGCGGATAATGTCTGCCAGATCGAACATCTTGACATGTTCGCTTCAAAGCACAATTCTCGAGGTTCGACGAATCAAACAAACGGCCACCGACATGCTCATTCGCAACGCCCGCGAGCTGGGCGGATTGCTGCGGCAAGCCCGCACGGATGCGGGCCTCACCCAGGGTGCGCTTGCAGCAAGGTTGAATGTGCGCCGCCAACGCGTGCTCTATCTGGAGCGTGGCAAAGGGCAGCCCGCGCTCTCATTCGTCCTCGCCGTCATGCAGGAGCTCGGCATTAGTCTGGAGGCGCGTCTGGGAGTGAGCGACGCGGACGCCCGCGCCACGGCTGCCCCGCCAATTTCGGCGCGCTATTCCATCGACGAGATTTCGGACGCGGGCCTCGACTGATGGCTCGCACGCTGGAGGTCCGAATTGCCGATGCCCTGGCCGGGATCGTGATCGAGCGCTCGAATGGCAGCTTCCGGTTCGAGTACGACCCTGAGTACATCGAGCGTGGGGCGCGTATCCCGATTTCGCACTCGATGCCGATCTCCCAGCGCGCTCACGGCACGCGCGCCATCGGCCGTTGGATGTGGGGCTTGCTGCCCGACAACGAAATGACACTCGATCGGTGGGCCCAGCGCTACAAGGTGTCCGCTCGCAACCCCATGGCCCTCTTGAGCGCGATGGGCGAGGACTGCCCTGGTGCCGTCCAACTGACCCCGCCGGGTTTCGAGTTGGCGGGCCATGGCAATGTGAGGTGGATCACCGGAGCGAGCCTCGAGCAGCGCATTGCCACGCTTTTGGAGGATCCTGGTGCTGGCCGGCTCGAGAGCGACACCGGCAAGTTCAGTTTGGCCGGTGCACAATCCAAGACCGCGCTCTACCGCACCGAGAGGCGTTGGGGAGTGCCGCGTGGGCGAACGCCAACGACACATATCCTGAAGCCCGAAGGCTCGCGCTTTCCGGGCCTGGCCACCAACGAGCACTTCTGTCTGCAACTGGCCAGAGCGGCCGGCGTTCCTGCCGTCGAATCGGAGGTCGAGGTCATTGGCGCGATCCCGACGATCATCGTCCGGCGCTTCGACAGGTACCGAGATACCAGGGACAACATGGTCAAACGCATCCATCAGGAGGATTGTTGTCAAGCGCTGGGAGTCTATCCGCGCAACAAGTATCAGTCGGAGGGTGGCCCAGGCGTTGCCGAGATCATGACACTGCTGCACTCGTCCAAGGCGCCCGACATCGACCGCGAGCGCTTCATGCGCGCTCAGGCGTTCAATTTCGTGATCGGCGGCACGGACGCCCACGCCAAGAACTATGCGATCCTCTACGAGCCTGGTGGTGCTTTCCGGCTGATGCCGCTCTACGACGTGATCTCGTTCCTGCCGTTTCATGACCGGCGCACGGAGCTATCGCTGGCCATGACCATTGGCGGCCGGCGTCTGATCGACGAAATCAACCCAGACCATTGGGCGCGTGCCGCAAAGTATTGCGGCTTCCCCGACGAGCGCGCCATCGCATTCGTGCGCGATCTGGTCGACAAGCTCCCCGACCTTGCCGCGAGCATCCGCGACAAGTCCGTTGCCGAGGGCCTGCCGATGCCATTCCTGGAACGCCTGGTGAGCGGGATTGCCGACAATGCGAAACGAATCGAGCGTCGGTTTGGAGCGCTTCGCTCCGTGAGGCATCGCCCTTCGGGGTCACATTCAGGCTGAAAAACACAATGGGTTTGGCCCCTTCCCCACTCACCCTCCTCCCGCCACCTCCGGCAGCACGTGCGCCTTGAAGCGCTCCCGCAGGTCCTTCTTCGACACCTTGCCCGTCGCTGTCATCGGCAGCGCCTCGACCAGAACGACGTCGTCGGGAAGCTGCCACTTGGCGATGCGCGCGCCGAGGAACCCCAAAATCTCCTCACGCCGCGGCGTCTCACCCGCCTTCGCCACCACCACCAACAATGGCCGCTCGCCCCATTTCGGGTGCGGCACGCCGATCACCGCGCAGGCGCCCACGCCCGGGCATCCGGCAGCTGCATTCTCCACGTCGATCGAGCTGATCCATTCCCCGCCCGACTTGATCAGGTCCTTGCTGCGATCGGTGATGGTCATGATGCCGGCCGCGTCGATCGTGGCGACATCGCCGGTCTTGAACCAGCCCTCGGCATCGAGTGCCTCGGCCGAGGCGGCCTCGTTCGCATAATAGCCCGACGAGATGGTGTTGCCGCGCACATAGAGATCGCCCGAGGCCTTGCCGTCGTTGGGCAGTCGCGCACCATCCGCCCCGACGATCTTCATCTCGACGCCGAACAGCCGCCGCCCGGCCTTCGCCTTCAGCTTCAGCCGCTCGTCGAGCGGCAGCGCCTGCACGGCGGGCTGCAGCATCGAGGTAGTGCCGATCGGGCTCATCTCGGTCATGCCCCAGCCCTGGATCACCTCGACGCCGAAATCGTGCTCGAAGGTGGTGATCATGGCGAGCGACGGCGCGGCGCCACCGATGATCACCTGTTGCAGCCCGGCGGGCGCCCGCCCGCGCGCCTGCATCTCCCCGATCAGCATTTGCCAGACCGTCGGCACGCCCCAGCCCGAATGGACCCCTTCGCTATCCATCAGGTCGAACACGCTTCTGCCATCGAGCTTGGCGCCGGGCATGACGAGGCTCGTGCCCGTCATCGGTGCGGCGTATGGCAGACCCCAGGCATTGACATGGAAGAGCGGCACCACTGGCAGAATGCGGCGATCGGAGCCGAACGAGCTGCGGTTGCCGGTTGCGGCAACGAGCGCGTGCAGCACGCTGGAGCGGTGCGAGTAAAGTGCGCCCTTGGGCTCGCCGGTGGTGCCCGAGGTATAGCAGAGCCCGGCTGCGGTGCCCTCGTCGAGCTCGGGCCAATCGAAGCTCGTCGGCTTGCCTGCGATCAGCGTCTCGTAGCAGCCGAGCACCGGCAGCGCGGCGGAGCGCGGCATATGCGCCTCGTCGGTCATGGCGATCACGGCCAGACCCGCTGGCAGCTTGTCCCGCAGCTTCTCGACGAGCGGAATGAAGGTCAGGTCGCTGAACAGCAGCTTGTCGCCTGCATGGGTGACGATATAGGCGATCTGCTCGGGGAAGAGCCGCGGATTGATGGTGTGGCAGACGGCACCGATGCCCGAGATCGCGTAATAGAGCTCGAAATGCCGGTAGCCGTTCCAGGCCAGCGTCGCCACCCGGTCGCCGGGCCGCACCCCCAATTCGACCAGGGCATGCGCGAGTTGGGCGATGCGCGCCGACGCCTCGCGATAGCTCTCGCGATGGATGCCGCCCTCGACCGTGTTGGAGACGATGCCCGCAGCCCCGAACACATCGGAGGCGTAGGTGATGATGTCCGCGATCAACAGCGGGCGCTCCATCATCTGGCCTTTGAGCATTGATTCCTCCTCACTGTTGCAACCGTGCCGGCAGACCAGCCTATCGCAGTTTGCTGGCCGGTGGTGAGTGGGCGCGCGCAATCAGACGCCCGACTTTGTGCTCGCCCGGTCCGACCTACGATCCGGTCGCACGTTCGACCATGCATTTCGGCCCTCCCTGGATCGGCCGGAGTGTGACACGATCGGCGGATCGCGCATCCCGTTCCAAGTCGGAGACTGCCATGAGCAAACGCAACTATCCGAGCGCCTTCATGCATCCGTTCTCGCACATCCCAACGCTCGAGGAATCAGGCCCCGTCGTGATCGAGCGCGGCGATGGCATCTACATCGTCGACGACCAGGGCAAGCGCTATCTGGAGGGCAATTCCGGTCTGTGGAACGTGGTGCTCGGCTTCGACAACAAGAAGCTGATCGAGGCGGCGCAACGTGCCTATGCCAAGCTCCCCGCCTACCATGCCTTCTTCGGCCGTGTCGGGCAGGCCGCGCTCGACCTGTCCGAGCGCCTCGTCAAGCTCGCGCCGATGCAGGCCAACCGCGTTTTCTATGCGAATTCCGGGTCGGAAGCCAACGACAGCGTGGTCAAGCTGCTGTGGATTCTCGCCGAATCCGAAGGCAAGCCTCATCGCCGGCTGATGCTGTCGCGCAAGAACGGCTATCACGGCATGACGATCATGACGTCGAGCCTGACCGGCAAGGACTACGTGAAGTCGGCGTCGGGGCTGCCGCTGCCGGAGGTGCGGTTTCTGACCTGCCCGCATCATTGGCGCGAAGGCCTGCCTGGGGAGAGCGAGGAGGCCTTCTCCGCGCGCCTCGGCCTGGAGCTCGAGCAGACGATCCGCAACACCGGCCCCGAGTTCTTCGCCGGCTACATTGCCGAGCCGGTGATGGGGGCAGGTGGCGTCATTCCCCCGCCCAAGGGCTATTTCCAGGCGATCCAGCCGGTGCTGCGCAAGTACGGCATTCCATTGATTGCCGACGAGGTGATCTGCGGCTTCGGGCGCACCGGCGAATTCTGGGGCTCGCTCAAATACGGCATCGAGCCCGACATCGTCGTTGCCTCCAAGGTGATCACGGCAGGCTTCTTCCCGATGGGCGCCATCATCCTTTCCAACGCCATGACCGAGCGACTGGAAAAGGCCGTTGCCAAGATCGAGGAGGTGCCGCACGGCTTCACGACCGGCGCCCACCCGGTTGGTTGCGCGATTGCGATGGCCGCGCTCGACGAGATCGAGGGGGGAGCCTTCGCCAACGTCAAGAAGGTCGCGCCCGCCTTTCAGCAGCGGCTCGCCGCCATGGCGAGCCATCCGATGGTGGGCGAGGCGCGCGGTGTCGGCTTGATGGGCGCGTTGGAGATGGTCGCGGACAAGCGCACGAAGCAGGCCTATCCCGGCAGCTTCGACGTCAGCGAGCGGATCGCGCGGCAAGCGCTGAAGAACGGGCTGATCTGCCGGCCGCTCGGCCAGGCCGTGGTGCTGGCGCCGCCCTTCATCATCACCGAGCCCCAGATCGAGGAGCTGTTCACGATCCTGCGGCGCACCCTCGACCAGGTGCATGCCGGGCTGCCGAAGCGCGCGTGAGCCCGGCCAAGCAAATCCCCGGCGCGGTGTTGGGCGCGCCGGGGTGAGGTGTGGCCGGATCAGGGAACGAAATCGAAGTCGGTTGCCTCGATCGCTCCGGCGCCTGCATTCAGCACCGTGATGGTGTTGGCGTTGTCGCCGGTCACTTTGCCGCATCGACTCCGACCGGGCGTGCTCTGGTACGTCAGGTCCCGGTCGTCTGCTGTCTGAACGTCAAACCGCAGCTCTTCTCGATCGAGGCCTTTTCTACAGCTTCGAACTCACCCTTGAGGCGTGCCAACTCGGCAGCAGTCTGGCCATCGCCATTGACCATGAACGCCGCGGGCCAGAACAACACGATCGCTACACCAGTAGCCACGGCATCATTCGTAGCCTTGTTATCCTGTACGCCAGCAAGCTGCGAAACTCGGGCCGAAATTCTGCCAGCTTCCGCCGCGATCTGCTCGCAGCTGTAAGCTTGGTACTGCAGCGGTGAAACATAGGAAGCTGTGATATCGCTCGACGAGGACGCACAACCTGCTAGGGCGAATCCCAAGGCGCATGCGGTCCAATGCGACTTTGTCATTTCGTTCTCCCCCATCCGTTCACAACGGTATTCCGGCGCCGCCCGATTCGCAAATGCCATGGCACCGCGTTGCTCGACGAGCCACTGCGTGCTAGCGCCGCGCATGAGCCAGCCCCTCGACAGGTCTTCTCTCGCCCGGCCCGCCGGGGTGATCGACTATGTCCTGCTTTTCGGTCTGGCTGCGGCCTGGGGCGCGAGCTTTCCGCTGATCAAGCTCGGCGTGGCAACCGTTCCGGCGGTCAGCATGACGGCCCTGCGGCTCGTCGTCGCGTCCCTGGTGCTGACCGCGATCGCGGTCGCGGCGGGCGAGCGCATGCCGCGCAACCCGCGGCTGTGGCGGCTGATCCTGATCGTGGTCGCGACCGGCAACGTGGTGCCCTACGTGCTGATCGCTTGGGGCCAGGAGCGGGTCGACAGCGGCGTTGCGGCGATCCTGATGGCGGTGATGCCGCTGATGACGGTGCTGTTCGCCCATGTCCTGACCCGCGACGAGAAGCTGAACGGCGGCAAGCTCGCCGGCCTGGCGCTCGGCTTCGCCGGGCTGCTGGTGCTGATCGGGCCGGACAAGCTTTCCACGCTCGGCATCGAGACCGTCCGCCAGCTCGCGATCGCCGCGGCGGCGGCCTGCTACGGCTACAACGCCATTGTCACCAAACAGCTCGTCGGCACCTCGCAACTCGCGGTGATCGCGACCGTGATGGTGGTCTCGGCGCTGATCATGGTGCCGGCCGCATTCATCCTCGACGACGTGGCCGCGATCACGCCCTCGACCACCTCGATCCTGACGATCTGCGCGCTCGGCGGCATCCAGACGGCGCTCGGCACCATCACGCTGTTCGAGATCGTCCGCCGCCAGGGTGCGTCCTTCTTCTCGATGATCAATTTCCTCGTGCCGGTCAGCGGCGTCGTCTGGAGCTCGGCCACACTCGGCGAGCGGCTCCCGGCGAATGCGCTGATCGCGCTCGTGCTGATTCTGGCGGGCGTGGCGCTGGTTCGCAGCGGTCTGGGAGCCAACCTGTGGCGACGCGACTGAGCTGCGGCATCGGGCGTCGGGGCGACCTGTTGCGCCCTGCAAACACGGCATGCTATGCGGACCTGTCTTTGCGGGGGCATCGAGGGCTTCGGCCGTCTCCGCTCACCCATGATTTGATGTCCTTCCATCGGACGTGCGGCCGGAGCGACCGGCGACGTCGGCGAGCAGGCGAGACCATTTCGACGTGGCAAGCGAAAATCCGATTGTGGCGGGGGTAGCCGGCAGATATGCGACGGCCCTCTTCGACCTGGCGCTCGAGGCGGGCGCCCTCGACAAGGTGGCTGACGACCTGGCCGCATTCGATCGGGCACTCGGCGAGAGCGCCGATCTGAAGCGACTGGTGCTGAGCCCGGTGCTCTCCGCGCAAACCCAGGAGCGTGCGCTCGCCGCGATCGTCAGCCGCATGGGTGCTCACCCGCTCACCGCCAGCTTCCTGAGCCTCGTCGCCCGCAACCGCCGCCTGTTCGTCACCCCCGATATCATCACGGGCTTCCGTGCGCTCGTTGCCCGCCATCGCCGGCAGGTCGATGCGGAGGTGGCGTCCGCCATGCCGCTCAATGCCGAGCAGGTGGCGATGCTGACCGAAACCTTGAAAGCTTCCCTCGGCCAGGAGGTGAAGCTGCGGACCACGGTCGATCCGGCGCTGCTCGGCGGCCTCGTCGTCAAGGTCGGCAGCCGGATGATCGATTCCTCGCTCCGCACGAAGCTCAACAATCTGAAATTCGCCATGAAAGAGGTTCGCTGATGGATATCCGCGCTGCTGAGATCTCCTCGATCCTGAAGGAGCAGATCAAGAATTTCGGTCGCGAGGCGGAAGTCTCCGAGATCGGTCAGGTGCTCTCCGTCGGCGACGGCATCGCGCGTGTCTACGGCCTCGACAACGTCCAGGCCGGCGAGCTGGTCGAGTTCCAGGACGGCACCAAGGGCATGGCCTTGAACCTCGAGGTCGACAACGTCGGCATCGTGATCTTCGGCGACGACCGCAGCATCAAGGAAGGCCAGACCGTCAAGCGCACCAAGTCGATCGTCGATACCCCGGTCGGCAAGGGCCTGCTCGGCCGCGTCGTCGACGCGCTCGGCAACCCGATCGACGGCAAGGGTCCGATCAAGTCCGACAAGCGCCAGCGAGTCGACGTCAAGGCGCCCGGCATCATCCCGCGCAAGTCGGTGAACGAGCCGGTGCAGACTGGCTTGAAGGCGATCGACTCGCTGATCCCGATCGGGCGGGGCCAGCGCGAGCTGATCATCGGCGATCGCCAGACCGGCAAGACCGCGGTCGCCCTCGACACCTTCTTGAACCAGAAACCGATCAACGCGACCGGCAAGGAGAGCGAGAAGCTCTATTGCATCTATGTCGCCGTCGGCCAGAAGCGCTCGACCGTCGCCCAGTTCGTCAAGCAGCTCGAGGATCGCGGCGCGCTCGAGTACTCGATCGTCGTCGCCGCGACCGCCTCCGACCCGGCGCCGATGCAGTACCTCGCCCCCTTCACCGGCTGCACCATGGGCGAGTTCTTTCGCGACAACGGCATGCACGCGGTCATCGTCTATGACGATTTGTCGAAGCAGGCGGTCGCCTATCGCCAGATGTCGCTGCTGCTGCGCCGCCCGCCCGGCCGCGAGGCCTATCCCGGCGACGTGTTCTATCTCCACTCCCGCCTGCTCGAGCGCGCGGCCAAGCTGAACGAGGCCAATGGCTCGGGCTCGCTGACGGCGCTGCCCATCATCGAGACTCAGGCCAACGACGTTTCCGCCTACATCCCGACCAACGTGATCTCGATCACCGATGGCCAGATCTTCCTCGAGACCAACCTCTTCTACCAGGGCATCCGTCCCGCGGTGAACGTCGGCCTGTCGGTGTCGCGCGTGGGCTCGTCCGCCCAGATCAAGGCGATGAAGCAGGTGGCCGGACTCATCAAGGGCGAGCTCGCCCAGTATCGCGAGATGGCGGCCTTCGCCCAGTTCGGCTCCGATCTCGATGTCGCGACCCAGAAGCTGCTCGCCCGCGGCGCGCGGTTGACCGAGCTGTTGAAGCAGCCGCAGTTCTCGCCGCTGAAGGTCGAGGAGCAGGTGGCCGTCATCTTCGCGGGCACCCGCGGCTACCTCGACAATCTGCCGGTTTCGGCCGTGCAGAAGTTCGAGGCCGAGCTGCTGCGCACGTTGCGCGACAAGCACATGGCTATCCTCGACGCCATCCGCACCAAGAAGGAGCTCTCGCCCGACTTGGAGAAGAGCCTCGTTGCGGCACTCGATGCGTTTGCCAAGGGGTTCGCAGCGTAGGCTGGGCTTTCTTCGTCAGCCCAGCCTAGTGTTCTGACTCATTCATTTGGTACCCCAAATGAATGGCCATCCCACTAGCTACCTCCTTGTTTGTGTTCCGCCTTTCCATTCATTGATCCAGCTTCGCCGGAATCGAATGAATGGGCCGGAACACTAGGGATCACCGGAACGAGTGAATACATGGCCAGCCTCAAAGACATGCGCAACCGCATCGCCTCGGTCAAGGCGACGCAGAAGATCACCAAGGCCATGCAGATGGTCGCGGCGGCCAAGCTGCGCCGCGCCCAGGAGGCTGCCGTTGCCGCTCGTCCCTACGCCGAGCGCATGGATCGCGTGCTCGCCAACCTCGGGGCACGGCTCGCCGGTCAGTCGGGCGCCTCGCCGCTCCTCGTCGGCACCGGCAGCGACAAGGTCAACCTGCTGATCGTGGCAACCGCCGACCGCGGGTTGTGCGGCGCCTTCAACACCAATATCTCCCGCCTTGCCCGTGATCACGCCCGGCGCCTGCTCGCCAGTGGCAAGGAGATCAAGATCATCTGCGTCGGCCGCAAGGGCGCCGATCAGCTCCGGCGCGAGTTCAGCCGTTACATCATCGACGTGATCGAGCTGCGCAGCGTCAAGAAGCTCGGCTTCGAGCACGCCAAGGGCGTGGCGGACAAGGTGCTCGCCATGTTCGATCGGGCTGAGTTCGATGTGGCAACGCTGTTCTTCTCGCGCTTCAAGTCCGTGATCGCGCAGATTCCGACGGCACAACCGCTCATTCCAGCAAGGCTCCCCGACGCCAGCCAGGCCTCCCAGGGCGCCGAGGCTTCAACCGAGTACGAGCCCGACGAGGAGAGCATCCTCGCCTACCTGCTGCCGCTCAACGTCTCGACCCAGATCTTCCGCGCGCTCCTGGAGAACGCCGCCTCCGAGCAGGGCTCCCGCATGAGCGCGATGGATAACGCCACCCGCAACGCGGGCGACATGATCGGTAAGTTGACGATCACCTACAACCGCCAGCGCCAGGCTCAGATCACCAAGGAGCTGATCGAGATCATCTCGGGAGCGGAAGCGGTGTAGCGGTGAACAACACGTGATAGGGTCGACGCTGACCGACCAAGGAGATCGACATGCAAGAACACGGTTTCGAGGAGAAGCAACGCGCTTATCTGACCGACCCGAAGGAATTGATAGGGCAGATCAGAAGGTTGGGCG
>JANPDA010000443.1:0-5265 GCA_031431235.1 Hyphomicrobiaceae bacterium | reverse complement strand
CATTCATTGATCCAGCTTCGCCGGAATCGAATGAATGGGCCGGAACACTAGACCATGCCTGCCTCGCGAGCCAGCTCACCCCTCCCGGCCACCGCGGCGTGCGATATCCATCAGTGGCTTCATCATGTACTCGGCGAAGGTGCGCTCGCCGGTCTTGACGAACACTTCCGCCGGCATGCCGGGGAACAGCTTTGCCGTGCCGAGCTTCTTCAGCTCCGAGTCGCTGATCTCGACCCGGGCGACGTAATAATACTGCCCCTGCTCCTTGCCCTCGATCTTGTCGGCGGAGACATAAATCACCTTGCCGACCACCATGGGTGTCGTACGCTGATTGAGTGCGGAGAGATTGATCTCCGCTTCGAGCCCCTGATGCACACTGTCGATATCCTGGGGCAGGACAAAGGCTTCGACCACGAGCTTGTCGTCGATCGGCAGGATCTCGAGCACCTTCTGCCCCGAGCCGATCACGCCGCCAGTGGTGTGGCTCTCGATCTTGACGATGATGCCGCGCACCGGAGCAACGATCGTCGTGCGCTTCAGCACGTCGCGGGCAGTCGAAAGCCGCTGCTCGGTATCGGCGAGCTCGCTGAAGGCAACCCGATACTGGTCGACGGCCTCCTCGACCCGACGGGTACGGCTGTGGGCAAGCTCGCTCTCGGTCTCCAGAATCCGCTGCTCGGCCTTGCCCATCTCCGAGATGAAGTAGCCGATATCGCCTGCGAGCTTGGAGCGCGTCCGCTTGAGTTGCAGGAACCGGGGCATCTGCATCAGCCCTTGGGCAATCAGGCCTTCGGCGGTCACGACCTCCTGATTGGTGAGCTCGAGTTGCTCCTCGGCTGCCTTCTTCTGCGATTGCATGCCGACGATCTCCTGACGGATCGCGCCGATCTGGCGTGCACGCGTCGTCTGGTCGGCCTCGATCTCCTGGCGCTTCGCCTGGAACAGGGCGATCTGGGGAGCGGCGATATGCTTGGTGTCGGCGCTGCCGGTCAGCTCGGCCGGGAAGTCGATCACGCTGGCGCCCGCCTGCTCGGCCTCGAGCCGGGCATTGGTCGCGACCAGCGCAAGGCGCTTGATCTCGAGCCGGCTCACCTCGCTCTTGGCATTGGTGTCGTCGAGCAGCACGAGCGGTTGGCCAGCTTCCACGGTCTGGCCTTCCTTGGCCAGGATTGCGCGAACGATACCGCCTTCCAGATGCTGGATCAGCTTGTTCTGACTGGTCGCAACGAACACGCCGTGCGCGACGACAGCACTCGACAGCGGTGCCGTGCCGGCCCACACGCCGAACCCTCCGCCCAGCACCACGATCAGCGCGAGGCCGATCAGCGCCGGTTTGCGGATGCTCTTGGAAACGGGCTTGTGCCAGTCGTCGAACGTAGGGGCCATCATCTCACCTCGTTGCCTGGCGTTGCGCCGCCGGCGGGACTGCGGATACCGAAGCCGTGCGCTCGGCAGGTTGTTGAGACCCGGCCGCGGCGGCGACCTGACCCGGCTTGACCGGCTCGGCCGGGCCAGAACCTTGGGCAATGCGCGGCAGCACCTGCTCGCTCGGCCCGTAGGTCTCGATCATGCCGTCGCGAAGCAGCAGGATCCGGTCGACATGGCGCAGCAGTGCGGTCCGCTGCGTGGTCACCACCACGGTCATGCCGGCATTCTTGGCGTTGGCGAGCGCCCGGATCAGGGCCTCCTCGCCGTCGCGGTCGAGGTTGGCATCGGGCTCATCGAGCACCACGATCCGCGGCTGCCCGAAGAAGGCGCGTGCGAGTGCTACCCGCTGACGCTGGCCGCCAGATAGCGGCGCGCCGCGATCGAAGATCACCGTCTCGTAGCTGTTCTTCAGCCGCGAGATCAGATCGTGCACGCAGGCGAACTCGGCCGCCTTCACCACTTCGGCCGAGCTGGCGGCGGGGTTCATGCGGGCGATGTTCTCCGCGATCGTGCCGGGGAACAGCTCGACGTCCTGGGGTAGATAGCCCAGGTACTGGCCGAGCTGGCGCTGGTTCCAGTGCCGCAGATCCGAGCCGTCGAGCCGGACCGCGCCCGACGCTGGCTGCAGGGCGCCGACCAGCATGCGCGCGAGCGTCGACTTGCCTGCTCCCGTCGGCCCGATCAACGCTACCGAGGTGCCCGCGGGGATCGCAAAGCCGATCTGCTTGATGATCGGATCGCGCGCCTGCGGCGTCAGGTAGACGAGCTTCTCGACAGTCACCTCGCCCTTGGGTGCGGGCAGCTCGGTCCGGTTGTAGATGGCGGGCGCCGACGCCAGCAGCTTCTGGACCCGCGTGAAGCTCTCCATCGCCTGCACCAGTGTTTTCCAACTCTCGATCGCGCTCTCGACCGGGGCGAGCGCACGCGCGCCGATGATCGAAGCGGCAATCGACATGCCCGACGTCAGCTCGCCCTGCAGCACCAGATAGGCGCCCCAGCCGAGGATCGCGATCTGCAGCAGCAGGCGGAAGAACTTGGAGCAGGCCGCGATGATCGCGTTGCGGTCGCCAGCACGGACCTGCGCCTTCAACGCAAGCACAGTCTCGTTGCCCCAGAGGTCGATGCACTGCTCCATCATGCCCATGGAACGGACCGCGTCGGCATTGCGGACTTGTGCCTGCGCCCGCGTCAGCGAGGACATGGCGTGCTTGCTCGCCTCGGCGAGCGGCTTGTGGGTAACGAACTGGTTGGCCCAGGCAAAAAACCCGAGCATCACCACGCCGCCGATCGTGATCCAGCCAAGGTCGGGATGAATCATGAAGACGATCGCCACATAGAGCGGCGCCATCGGCACGTCGAACAGGAGCGGCACCACTGCGCTCGAGAGGAAGCTCCTGACCTGCGACAGATCGCGCAAGCCCTGGATCTCGGCGCTGCCGCCACCGCCCGCCCGATCGATCGAGGCGGCCAGCAAGGGCCCCCCGAGGGTCGTCTCGAGCCGGACGCCGAGCCGCGTCAGTATCCACTTGCGCAACAGATCGAAGCCGGCAAGCGCCATCAGCGCGAACACCGCGACCGCTGTCAGCATGATCAAGGTGTCGGTGCTGCGGCTGACCAGCACGCGATCGGAGAGCTGCATCAGATAGATCGAGGTCGTCAGCATCAGCAGGTTGACGATGACGCTGAACACGCCGACCACGATCAGCCCGCGCTTGCAGCCGCGCAGTGCCCGGCGCATCAGCGTCTGGTCGCCGCCCTGCACCTCGCTGGCCGATGCCAGCCTCTTGTCCTTCGTCGATTCGCCGGTCGTATCGATGGCGGTCGCGGATGCCATGGTCAATCTGTCCTGAAGCTCGAAGGGTGGGCCGGTCGGTGTGCTCGATCGCTTGTTTGTCTGCTGCGTCAAGGTGTTGGCGCCGAAGCAGTGGACAACCGGTGGACGAACTATCGGCGCGATTCGCGAACCAAGTGTTAAGCATGCGCGTGGGCCGCAACGGCCGCACGAGCGGCCCGCAACCGAGCCGCGCCGGATCGATCCGACCGCTGAATCATAGTGTGATTCGGCTCTCGCCTTCACCGATCGTTAGCGTTACCGGGCCCATAACTAGGCCGTTCACCATCTTGTGGGACGGCGCGATTGCGCCGACGGGTCTCGTGTTGCGTACCCTCACCAATGAATGGCTCGCTCTGATCGAGCCGAGGCTGTTGCCTCTCCTTCACCCATCGGTGCGCGGCGAGCGCGCGATGGCGATGCGGCATCTGGCCTTTATCGTGTCGCAGTCGGCGGCCTCCGCGGTATCGTTCGTGGTGCTGCTTGCCTACGCGATCTCCGAGGGTCACCTCGGCCAGGCTGGCGGCATCGCCATGCTGTGGTTCCTGTTCCCGGCCGCCACCGCCGTCGCGCTCTCGCGCACGGGTCGGCTCGACATCGCCTACGAGCTGTCGGCGGTGACGCTCGCGGGCTTTGCCGTGATCGGAGCTGCGCTGTGGGGCGGCGTCGGCATCTTCATCGCCGCCTGGCTGATGTTGGTGCCACTCGAGGCCGCGCTCTCGTCCAACCGCCGCGTCGTGCTGTTTGCCGCGCTGCTTGCTGCGGCCGTGCTGATCGGGCTCGCCATGGCGGATGCGGTCGGCATGCTTTCCCCGCCCGCGATGCCCCATGCGAGCTTGATGTTGATCGACCGGCTGGGGACGCTCGCTGCGATCGTCTACGGCGCCGGCATCGTCGCGCGCCTGCAGGGATTGCACCATTCGGCCGCCCTCGAGGCCGAGCTCGCGCAAGATCGCTACCGCCTGCTCGCCGACCACGCGACCGATCTCATCACCCGCCACGAGCCCTTTGGCGCCGTGACCTTCGCCTCGGGCGCCAGCGAGCGCCTGATCGGCCTGCAGCCTGCCAGCCTGATCGGCAACGGCCTGCTCGAGCATGTCCACGTCGCCGACCGCCCGCTCTATCTGACGACGCTTTCCAATTGCGCCCATCGCGGCGAGGAGCGCTCGATCGAGATCCGCCTGCAGTCGCCGCGTCTGCCCGGCGGGACCATCTGGACCGAGATCCGTTGCCGCCCGCTCGCCCGCGGCCCCGAAACCACCGGCACGGGCGGGGTCGTCGCCGTCACCCGCGACATCAGCGTCCGCAAGGCCCACGAGCAGGAGCTACAGCACGCCAAGGAGGTGGCGGACACCGCCAACCGAGCCACGAGCCACTTCCTCGCCAGCATGAGCCATGAGCTGCGCACGCCGTTGAACTCGATCATCGGCTTCTCCAGCATGATGGCCGAATCGACCGGCCGGCCGCTGTCGACGGAGCGGACCGCGGACTACGCGCGCATCATCAAGTCGAGCGGCGAGCACCTGCTGCAGCTCGTCAATGACCTGCTCGACATCTCGCGTATCGAGGCTGGACGCTACGAGATCACGCTCGAGCCGCTCGCGCTCGGTGCCATCGTCGCCGAATGCCTCGACAGCGTGCGTCCCCAGGCGAGCGCCAAGCAAGTCTCGCTGTCCTCGACCATCGCGATCGGCCTTCCAGACATCGTCGCCGACCGGCGCGCGGTGCGCCAGATGCTGCTGAACCTGCTCTCCAATGCCGTGAAGTTCAATCGCGCGGGCGGCAGGGTCCTGGTTGCGGCCGACCGGACAGTCGAGGGGGTTGCCCTGGTCGTGACGGATACCGGCATCGGCATCTCGCCGGCCGAGATCGGCAGCCTCGGCAACCCGTTCGTCCAGGTCGATCGTGGTCTGAGCCGGCGCTACGAAGGTGCGGGCCTGGGGCTTTCGATCGTGATGGGCCTCGTGCGGATGCATGGCGGCGAGGTCGAGATCACCAGCCAGCTC
>JANPDA010000442.1:0-1537 GCA_031431235.1 Hyphomicrobiaceae bacterium | reverse complement strand
ACGGTATACATGACAAGCGGTATTTGCTCGCGACTCGGTTCGTCCATCTTACCACCGAGAAGTTTACGGATTCATACGGCGACCGCATGGCGGTGATGCATCAAATCGTGGGTTTCTCAGTTGCAGCCGCACTCCGCCAATACCCCTTCCACTCGCGGCTGACAGGGTGCGCCAACGCCAACACCCGCTTTGCCATGGTTCCTTTGTCCATCCGCCGATGATCCTCATTCCAGGCTGCATCGCTGGCGTACCGGTGAAAATGCTGCGGCAAGGTTCGATGGTGCTGGCCATCCGGCAAACACAAAATGCCCGTCGGCACTGATCGCGATCTTGATCGGGATCAACGCCGCCAAGCGCTTCCAGCACCAGAGTTGCCGTGTTGGCGACACGTGGTCCTGGGAGATGCGCCTTGAAGAAAATCCTGATCGCTACCGATCTTTCACCGCGCTCGGATCGGGCGCTCGAGCGGGCGCTCGCCATCGGGAAGCAGCTCGGCGCGGAGGTCGTTGCGCTGCATGTGGTCGACGATGGCCTGCCCGGCGAGATCGCCGAGCGCCAGCAGCGCCACGCCGAGCAGGCGATCCGGGCCATGGTCGCCGGGCTTGCCGGCCAGCCGACATCGCACTTCAGTGTGACGACGGTGCGCGGCAAGGACTACGCCGAGGTGCTCGCCCACGCCGAGGTCTTGGGCGCGGAGCTGCTGATCATTGGCACGCATCGCTACAAATCGCGCGACCTCGTTGCCGGCACCACGGCCGAGCGCGTCATCCGGCTCGGGGCCTGTCCGACGCTGGTCGTGCGTGAGCGCGTCGCCGGCCCCTACGCCAGCATTCTGGCCCCCGTCGACCTCTCGGTCCATTCGCGCCGGGCGCTCGAGGTCGCGGTCGCGATCGCGCCGGGCAGTCGCCTCCACCTGCTGCATGCCTATGACGCGGCATTGCGGACCTCGTTGCCGGCCGAGACCCGCGAAGCGATTGCGCGCGGGGAGGAGAAGCGCTTCCGGTCGATGATCGAGCACGAGCTGAAGGAGGTCTGCCGCAAGCTGCCGGCCGGAACGAGCAAGCCCGAGCTGACGCTGCGCCGGGGCTCGGTGCTCGAAGCGCTGCGAGAGGAGGCCTCGCGGGTCAATCCCGACCTCGTCGCGGTCGGCACGCACGGACGCACTGGTGCCGCCCGCGACTACCTCGGCAGCGTGGCGGAGGCGATCCTGGTGGATCCCCCGACCGACCTGCTGATCGCCAAGGCCTGGTGAGATCGGTTGCCCTCTTTACCGGCACCGCTTGCCTAGAGCATAGTCTGCCTTCTAGGCATGGGAGGCGAACGAGGCTGCGGCTTCGCGCGCACCAGGCCATTTGGGAGGAAATCAGATGAGAAAACTCGCATGGACTGCGGCGATCCTGTCGCTCGCTGCCTGGGGGCCTGCTTTGGCCGCCGAGATGAAGACCGAGCTCGGAGCGGGCGAAGGTCAGGTCGATATCGTCGCCTGGCCGGGCTACATCGAGCGCGGCGAGACCGACAAGGCCTACGACTGGGTGAC
>JANPDA010000441.1:0-7908 GCA_031431235.1 Hyphomicrobiaceae bacterium | reverse complement strand
CTCGAGCTGGGCGGCCATTGCCGCACGGGCCTCGCGGACAATGTGCGATTCGACAAGGGGCGGGTGGCGGCGATGTGCGCGGAGTACGGGCGCCACGCGGCGAGCGTCGGGGAGGCGCGGGGGTTGCTGGGGCGAGTGTGGGCAGCAGGGAGCGGACCCACTGCTGCCCGTTGCCTGCTCCCGGCTGCCCCTCCTACTGCCGCAAAGCCAGCATCCGCTCGACCACCGGCAGCAGCCCTTCGGGGTCCATCACCGGCTGTGAGCAGATCCGGTTGGAGCAGGCAAACGCTGCCGCGACCTCCAGCTCGGGGTATTCCACGTCGGGGTTGATCATCGCGCCTTCGCGCGGATCCCACCAGTCCAGCCGCTTCATCACGGCGGGGAGCGCACGGGCCGCCAGATGGAGTTTTTGAGCCAGCGGGTCATCCTTCTCGCCGACCACCGTCACATGCATCGGCTCGACGGCAAGCTCCGCATCGGCGATCAACACGCCGGCCGCCGCTCCCGGCCGCCCGCTGATGGCGTCGGATGCGAGCCATTTCATCGCGTGCTCGGCAAGCTCCCGAAAGGCCGCCCCGCCATGGGTGCGGGCAAGCGCATTGAGGAACCGCGTCGCTTGCACCATCTCGTCGAAATTGACGACGGGCTCGGTAAAAACGCCCACGGCCGCAGCATCGGTGCGCGCCGTCGTATACCCGCCGCTCGTCAGCCGGAAGTTGGTGCCGATGAAGTTGCCCGCAGCGGCGGCGCGCATCAACCATTGGCGATTGCCGGTCGCCCCGTAGAGATCGAGCGCTGCCTGGCCCGCGGCCACGTTGTCGCCGAGGAACGGCCCGCCGCGATCGGCCGCGCCATGCATGAAGCCGCCTCCCGCCAGCGCTCTGTTCGCCGTGACCCAATCCATTGCCCGCTCGGCGAGCACGAGGGCCGAGGCATCGCCACTCATGTTGGCGAGCGTGACGAGGCCAGAGACGGCCCAGGCAGTCTCACGCGCATAGAGGCTCTGATCGATCCGCGGGTTTCCGAGCGCGCGCCTGCCTGCATCGTCGAGGGCATAGTAGGCCTTGCCGGGCGTGGCTCGATCGAGATCGGCGTCCTGGCTCGTATAGAACGCGCCTTCGGGCGACAGCAGGAAGCGCTCCAGATAAGAGCGGACCGCACGCGCGGCCGAGAGGTAGCGCGGCTCGCCCAATTGCTTGGAGGCGAGCGCATACTGGCGCAACGCCTGCGCCTGGTACCACATGATTTTCTCGGTGTGGGGCGAGGACCAGTCGATCGCATCGGAATACTGGTAGATGCCGCCCCAGACCGGATCGATCAGCGCCAGCGCGCCGTCGAGCGTCTTCCTCACCATCGCCTCGGCGGCCTTGTCGCCACCAGCAGCGAGCGTCAAGGCGAGGTCCATGCTGTCGGTCGGGATGAACCGGTGTCCATCGCCCCAGCCACCGTGCTCGCTGTCGAACGCTGCCCGGAAGGCCTCGCCGAGCGCGCTGCGCCGCTCCGGCGACAGCAGGGCGCTCGACGCCGGCACGATTTCGGGATTTGCCTGCACCGACGGGCCGGGCGAGGGGTCATCGATGATCGCCTGCAGCAGGGAAGCCATCATCGGGGCCGCGATGTAGCCGCGCCGCTTCACGATCTCGGTGCCGTCTGGCGCGAACACGATCGTCGCGGGCCAGCCCCAGTCGCCATAGCGGGCCGCCAGCTCGGGGCTCGAATCCTGATCGACGCGGACTGGGATGTAGCGCGCCTTCAGCAGCCCGATCACCTTTGGGTCCGTATAGGTCTCCTGCTCCATCACGTGGCACCAGTGGCACCACACCGCCTCGAGATCGAGGATGACGAAGCGGTTCTCGGCCTTCGCCCGCTCGAACAGGTCCGGTGTCCAGCCCTGCCAGAGCGGATCGCTCGCGGCCCGGGCGCCCGACGCAGGCAGGAGCAGCGCAAGCAACAGAGCGGTCAGACGGGCAATGCGCATGGGCAGAACCTCACGAACGAGCTGATTGCATGAGGGAGGGTACGTCACGCGGCGCCCATCCGATCTCACAAGGGCGCGACCGCGTGGCCAGCTGCGATCAAATCACGGTGACCGCTCTGGCCGATTGTGTCGCGCGGCAACGTCGTGCCACTCCCATCCGCCACCGGGATCGTGCTAAGGACAATCCGAACAACGACTGCTCCGTCTTCCCGGACGATCGGAGCCCTGGCCTATCGCCAGGGCGGAGTTTGATCCGGGATCCAGCGAGAGAAGCGGCGAAGCCGCAACATATTGGGCCTTCGGCACTTTCATGCTAGGTCCCGGCTCAGCGCTCCCGCTGGTCGCTTGGCCGGGAAAACGGCTGGGCGAACTGCATACGCTTCAATTCGATTCGTTTATTGTCGTCGGTGTCCTAAGCCAAGCGTACCCCTCGGGTTCGAACGGACGGAACATGGATCGTTTTTTCGGCGGCAATCCGCTGATGGTTCTGCTGAAGCTCGCCATCATCTCACTGGTCGTGGGCATCGTGCTTGCCGCGCTCAACCTGGATGCGCTCGCGCTGCTCGACAGCATTCGCCGGCTCGCCGTGCGCATCTACGAGATGGGTTTCGATGCAATCGCCTGGGCGTTCCGCTACTTCCTGCTCGGCGCCGTCATCGTGTTCCCGATCTGGCTGGTCTCGCGGCTCTGGAAGAGCTCGGGCAGCGGCAAGGACAGTCGTGGCAGCTGATACCGCCGATCCGAACCCCCTCGGCGAGGCCGCAAGGCGATCGTGCCAGTCGGCATCGAACCCATGTCCATGGCCAGGACAGAGCAACTAGCGGGGGCGAGCCGTCCGCTCACCCACCGTGACGTGCTGACGATCGCGCTGCCGATCATCTTCTCCAACATGACCCCGCACCCGCTCAGAACCTCGCGATCACCTCGAGCAGTGCGGCGCCGTAGCGGGCGATCTTGGCTTCGCCCAGGCCCGTGATCTCGCCGAGCGCCGAGGTGCGTTTCGGCCGGAACAGGGCCAGCTCGGCCAGGGTCCGGTCGTGGAAGATGACGTAGGGCGGCACCTGGCCGTCCTTGGCGAGCTTGGTGCGCAACGCCCGCAGCGCATCGGCGAGCGGGCGATCCTCGGCGCGCACGTCGACCGCTCCCTTGCGCGCCGTGGTCCGGCTGGCGCGGCTCGCCTTGGGCTCGGCCGGGCGCTCCTTGCGCATCCGGAACTGGGCTTCGCCGCGCAACAGCTGCCGGCAAGCCTCGCCCAACCGGATGGCGCCATGGCGCTCCAGATCGACTGTGATCAAACCCTCGGCCGCGAGCTGGCGGAACAAGCTCTTCCACTCGAGCGCCGGCGTGGCGCGCCCGATGCCGAAGGTCGAGACCTTGTCGTGACCGTTGTCGCGGATCCGCGCGTCGTCCTTGCCCGTCAGCACATCGACCAGATAGCCGACGCCGAACCGCTCGCCGGTGCGGTAGATGCAGGAGAGCGCCTTCCTCGCGGCTTGCGTGCCATCGACTGTCTCGGGTGGGGACAGGCAGTTGTCGCAATTGCCGCAATCACTCGGATAGGTTTCCCCGAAATAGCCGATCAGTGCCTTGCGCCGGCATCCCGTCATCTCGGTGAAGCCGAGCAGCGCGCCGAGCTTCTGGCGCTCGCTGCGCTTGCGCTCCTCGCCCGCTTCCGAGCTCTCGATCCAGTTGCGCAGCATGGCGACGTCGTTGAGGCCATAGGCCATCCAGGCGTCCGCCGGCTCGCCGTCGCGGCCGGCCCGCCCCGTCTCCTGGTAGTAGGCCTCGATGGTCTTGGGCAGCGCGAGGTGGGCAACGAACCGCACGTCGGGCTTGTCGATGCCCATGCCGAAGGCAATGGTCGCAACCACGATGATGCCATCGTCGTTGAGGAAGCGCCGCTGATTGCGCTGGCGCACCAGCGGATCGAGGCCCGCATGATAGGGCAGCGCCTGTCGGCCCTTCCCGACCAGCCAGTCGGCCGTCTCCTCGACCTGCCGGCGCGACAGGCAATAGACGATGCCGGCATCCTCGGCATGCTCCGCCTTCAGGAACTTCCAGAGCCGCTCGCGCGCGCTGGCCCCGCCCGAGGGATCGATCATGTAGCGGATGTTGGGGCGGTCGAAGCTCGCAACGAACCGGCGTGCCGCCTTCAGGTGCAGCTCCTCCACGATCTCGTCGCGGGTGCGGGCATCCGCCGTCGCCGTCAGCGCAATCCGGGGCACGTGGGGAAAGTGGTCGGCGAGCTGCCTGAGTTGGCGGTACTCCGGGCGGAAATCGTGGCCCCATTGCGAGACGCAGTGGGCCTCGTCGATGGCAATGAGCGCCAGCTCGGCGCCGCGCAGCAAGGTGAGCGTACGCTCGCTCAGCAGACGCTCGGGGGCAACATAGAGCAGGTCGAGCGCGCCCTCCAGCAACGCCCGCTCGGTCGCGCGCTGCTCGTCCGGCGTCTGCGAGGAGTTGAGGTAGGCCGCGCGCACGCCGAGCTCCTTCAGCGCATCCACCTGATCCTGCATCAGCGCGATCAGCGGCGAGACGACGATGCCGGTCCCTGCGCGAACGAGCGAAGGGATCTGATAGAGCAGCGATTTGCCGCCCCCCGTCGGCATCAAGGCGAGCACGTCGGCACCCTCGATCAGCGCCGTGATGGCGTCGGCCTGGAACGAGCGGAACGCCTTGTAGCCGAACACCGAGTTGAGCACGGCTTCGGCCTGCGCGAGCGCCGGCTCAGCCGCGCCAACGGCAGGCGGCTCTGCAGGCCCGACGTTCGCAAAGGCAAGAGCAGGCATGGGCGCAGAATTCCCCTCGGCCGATTCGCCAGACTATCATGGGGCAGGTCGCACCCGAGTTGAACAGCTGGATTGCAGCGGCGCAAGGAGATTGGGGATAAACAGCCCGTTCGGTCGTCGACGTGCCACGCGATGCCGGCCGGCGAGACGGGGAGGCGTCGAGGACGAGCCGGTCCAACGCCGCGCAGGACCGATCGAAGGGAAGCTCACGACCGGGCAGCGTGAAAGGCAGGCAGAGGGTGGGTTTGGTGGCATTGGCCATGAGCGGTCAGATCCTCATTTCTCAAAATGCGTATCTGCAATTGAGTTTTATCTGAACCTCTACGTGACGATCCATGTATACAAGCAACAACACTAAATGACATTCAATATATTGATACTTCCTGGGCAAGGCATTGATCAAACACTTCACATTGAGAACGCCGCCCATGAACATTCTTCGGATTTTCGCTACAGAGAAGCCCCTGCGGATCGATAGCGCGCGGGTTGTAGAAGGCCTCGCGACATTCGCTACACAACGGCTTTGCTCAGTGGCAGCCTCCACCCACAAGGTCTGTGAAGCTCCACAGCACGGCGACAGTGTCGCGTTGCTGAAAAGATCCTGGAACGCCCGAGCGTTGCGCGAGTGTAGCACGTTACGCCCCGACTGTTCCTTCTGCCTGGCTCGCCCGCGCCCAGCGGAGGCCGGCCTCGAGCGTAGCCGAGACCGAATCGATCACTGGAATCCCCAGCTCGGCGCTGATATCGCCGGCTATCCGAGCACCGGCGAGATTGGTGCACATGATGACGAGTGCGGCTGGCTTGGCCATTGCCGCTGCTCGGCACATCCGTGAGATCCGCGATGGTGCGACCGCGGCGTAGTCGGTGTTGAGGGTGAGATCGAGCCGCCCGGACGCCACCACGGCGATGCCAGCTGCGGCATAGTTGGCGATGATGCTCTGCTCGAGCGCAAGCGTGTAGGGTGTGACAAGGCCGATGCGCGTTGCGCCAAGCCGCGCAATCTCGGAGTTCACGGCCAAGAGCGAGGTCGTGGCGGGGATGCCGGTTGCGGCCTCGATCCGGCCGGCCAGCTGCACGTCGCGCTCGAAGCCGAGCCAACTCGCCGCCGTGCCGGCCCACACGATCACGTCGGGTTTCATGTCGGCGAGCGTTGCGGCGGTCTCGACCATCCGCTCGATCTCGAACTGCGCTTTCGATGCCGCGCTGTCCGAGATGCGTGTGACGCCGAGGCGGGCGAAGTGCAGCGTGACCGATCCGTCCTTGGGGAGGAGCCTCGGCATCTCCGTTTCGACGACCGTGTTGGAGGAGGGCACCATCAGGCCGATCCGCAGCGGCGGCCGCTGGTTTCGCCGGGCTTTCGTCATGCGAGCCGCAACCCCTTGACCAGCAGCGCCGTATCGTCGCCGAGGATCTTCACGTGGTCGCGCATCGCCGCTTGCGCGAGGCCGGTGTCGCGACGGCGCAGGGCCCGCACGATCTGATCGTGCTCGCGGACAGCGACCTCGGTCCGGCCGGCGCGAAAGGTGATGAAGCGGCGATAGGGCGAAAGCCGGCGGTCGAGCCCCGCGATCTCCTCGACCAGCGTCCGGTTGCCGGAGGCCGCATGAATAGCCAGATGGAACTCCTGGTTGACCCGGTAGTAGGCCGCCGCATTGCCGCCGCCGGCAGCCGTCTGGCAGCGCTCGTGGATCTCCTCGATGCGGGCGAGCGCCACGTCATCGGCGCGTTCTCCGGCAAGGCGCGTCGCGACACCTTCCAGCTCGGCGACAGTCTCGAAGAGGTCGATGACCTCTCCAGCGGTCGGGCTCGCCACCACCGCACCGAGCCTTGGCCGCAGCTCGATCAGTCGTGTCGCTCCGAGCTGGCGCAGTGCCTCTCGGATCGGAGTACGGGAGACCGCGAACTGCTGCGAAAGCGACAGCTCCTCGAGGCGATCGCCGGGCCGCAATCTGCCCTCGAGGATCTCCGTCTGGATGGCCGCGACGAGCCGCTCGACCAGGGTCTGCTGGTCGTCGGTACGTCTGGCGGGCGGGCGACGTCGGCGCAGTGCAGGCATGATCGAGCGCAATCCATCTTGACAGTGCAAGCCGGTGGCTCGAACATACCATGTATGCATGATGCATGCACGGTGCGTGTGGCGTTGCGGTACGCGTTGGAAGAGGTTGGCATGGATCTCGGTCTCGCAGGCCGGAGCGTTCTGATCACCGGAGCCTCACAGGGCATCGGTGCGGGCGTCGCCGAGGTTTTCGCCGAGGAAGGCTGTCATCTCCACCTGACCGCGCGTAACGCTGCAAATCTCGAGGCGATCAAGGCGTCGATAACCGAGCGCTTTCGCGTTTCCGTCGTCGTCCACCCGCTCGACCTGACCGCTCCTGGCGCACCCGATCGGCTCGCCACTGCCATCGGTGACGTCGATATCCTCATCAACAATGCCGGCGCCATCCCCGGTGGCAATCTCGCATCCTTCAGCGAGAAGTCCTGGCGCGAAGGATGGGAGCTGAAGGTGTTCGGCTACATCAATCTGACGCGTCTCGTTTACGAGCGCATGAAGGCGCGCGGCAAGGGTGTCATCATCAACGACATCGGCAACGCGGGCGAGCGCTACGATGCCGACTACATAGCAGGCACGACCGGCAATGCGAGCCTGATGGCATTCACCCGTGCCCTCGGTGGCCGCAGTCTGGACGACGGCATCCGTGTCGTCGGCATCAATCCGGGTCCTGTCGATACGGACCGGATCTACAATCTCCTGAAGCGGCGCGCTCTCGACTGGTACGGCGACGAAGGCCGCTGGAGGGAGCTGCTGCAGCGCTATCCGCTCGGCCGGCCGGCCAAGGTTCGCGAGATCGCCGATCTGATCGCGTTCCTGGCATCGGACCGTTCCGGCTACACCAGTGGCAGCATCTTCACCGTCGACGGTGGCATCGCTTCGCGCTCCTCCATCATCTAGGGCCGTCATGACAGTCGGATTGGCGGGAGAGAGCTACGATCTGCACTATGCCGGAGCGTTCCGGCCATCGCGAAGTGCTGCGCGACTCGAGGTTCGCAGCCCGGCAACCCGCGAGCTGCTGGCAACCGTGCCCGATGCCTCGGTCGCGGATGTCGCCGCGGCGGCCCATGCCGCAGCCGAGGCGTTCCCGG
>JANPDA010000440.1:0-8134 GCA_031431235.1 Hyphomicrobiaceae bacterium | reverse complement strand
CTCCCGAATGTTTCTTGCGCAAACACGGGACCAGCTAAAATACCGAGAATGAATGGAATGTACAGTCGGATCTGTTTCCTCTTTGGCTTCGTCAAGAGAGTCCTCCAACAATTAATTATGCGGACAGGCTAATCGACTGGCCAACGATCAAACCATATTTGCGTGGCCTTCATGGTGACAACGTATCTTCCTGTGACCCCGCTACGGATTGGACGACACTCTATCTGTCCAAACGTGAACCGCAAGGTCGGAGTCGCATGGCGGGTTGCGGCAGGTATTGGCCCATCGCGTCACCGCCAGCGATACGGCCTCACGTCTGCCCTGACCGTAACCGGAAGTGACCGATCCGACAATTTCCGCCCACGACTTATGAGGCAGTGGGCCACCCGCGTCACCTGCGTCGCCTGCAGACCCTGCCTGACGCTCCGCAATCGGTTCAGCAAGCGGGGAATGGTCCAGACGGCCAGCCGATCAACGCGGTGTCGCGTCCAGAGCATCATGGCTGGCAGCGCCGATGCCCGGTTCCTCCACCTCGCCTCCCATCCCGCCTCCTGTCGAGAGCACATGATATGTCCGGAATAGGTAGCACACGATCTGTCCGGTAGTCCGTACACCGCCCGAGGAGGGGGTGTCGGATGAATCGGACGGAGGTGATGCAGGACCGGAGAATGCGGAAGTTCAGGGATATTTTGAGCCGCTGGGATCGGCGGGAGTTGAGTCAGGTGGAAGCGGCGGAGATGTTGGGGATGTCGGAGCGACAGTTCCGCCGCTACCGGGATCGCTTCGAGGAGGAGGAGGAAGCGGGCTTGTGCGACAAGCGGCTCGGTCGAGCGTCGGCGCGGCGAGTGCCGGTCGATGCGGTCGAGGGGATGCTGAGGCTCTATCGTGACGAGTATTCAGGGTGGAATGTGAGGCACTTCCACGATCATCTTCAGGCTCGGGGCAAGTACCCCTGGAGCTACAGCTGGACGAAGACGCAGCTGCATGCGGCGGGATTGGTCGAGCGCGCCGAGCGCCGTGGCAAGCATCGGCGCAAGCGGCCGCGCAAGCCGTGTGTGGGGATGATGCTGCACCAGGACGGCAGCCGGGCGGATTGGCTCGAGGGCGAGCCTCAGCTCGACCTGATAGCGACCATGGACGACGCGACGAGCGAGATCTACTCGGCGTTTCTGGTGGAGGAGGAAGGGACGGCCTCGACGATGCGGGCGTGCCTGGAGGTTTTTTCGGCGAAGGGGTTGCCGGCAAGCCTCTACACGGACCGGGGGAGCCACTACTTCACGACGCCGGAGGCGGGCGGCAAGGTCGACCGGGAGCATCCCTCGCAGGTTGGCCGCGCGCTCGACCGGCTCGGCATCGAGCACATTGCGGCCTACTCGCCCGAGGCTCGCGGCCGGAGCGAGCGGATGTTCGGGACGTTGCAGGGGCGGCTGATCAAGGAGCTCGCCAAAGCCGGCATCAGGGATATCGGGACGGCGAACCGGTGGATCCGCGAGGACTATCTGCCGCGGCACAATGCGCGGTTCACGACGCCGGCCCTGTTGCCCGAAAGCGCGTTCGTGGAGGCAAGGGACAAGAGCATGCTCTCCGACATCGTGTGCGTGCAGGAGGGGCGGACGGTCGGTCGCGACAACACGGTGCGCTGGCAGGGCATGAGCCTGCAGCTGCCGGCGAGCCCGCTGAGGGCCCACTATGTGAAAGCGAACGTGCGGGTGCACGAGCACCACGACGGGACGCTCGCCATCTTCCACGGGCCGCGCTGCATCGGCCGCTATGATGCAGAGGGGAAAAGTCTTGCCCCGACTCCCGCAAGCCTGGCCGCGTGCTCGCCGCCGTCAAGGTGCGGCCTGCAAGCACAGAGCCCGGCGGCGGCGCCCGAGCGACGGCCGACCTTGACGGCGTCTGCGCGCGCGGCCCAGGCAAGAACATGGGTCGGGACGAAGAAACGGGCAAAAGGATCGAACAAAGAAACTGCAGCAAAAACAAAACAAAGACCAAAACGGGCAACGGCCTGAGGTCGTTCGCCTACCCCGGCGGTCCACCGCTTCCCGCAGGGGTCATCCGACTACGGAGAAGCGGCCAACTCGTGTGCTACCAAACCGGACAACTGCAAAAGCTATCGACACTGCCGCCGGCGCCACCTCACCCCAAGCTCCCCCGCCCTTGCCTGCCGCCGCCAACCTGCCATCATGGCTCCCGGCCAGATACCCCGACCACTCATCCACTCCCCAACTCCAGGCGCACCGATGTCCCAAACGAAAACCTACGACTACGTCATCGTCGGCGCGGGCTCGGCGGGATGCGTCTTGGCGAACCGGCTCACCGAGGACGGGCGCCACCGGGTGCTGGTGCTGGAGGCCGGGCCGATGGATCGCAACCTGCTCATCCACATCCCGGCCGGCGTCTACAAGGTGTTCAAGGACCCCAAGCTCAACTGGAACTACCGGACCGAGCCCGAGCCCGAGCTCGCTGACCGCAGCGTCGAGATCCCGCGCGGCAAGGTGGTCGGCGGCTCCTCGTCGATCAACTCCATGGTCTACATGCGCGGCCATCCGCTCGACTATGACCGCTGGCAGCAGGAGCACGGCCTCGCCGGCTGGGCCTATGCCGACTGCCTGCCCTACTTCAAGGCGGGCGAGGGCAGCGATCGCGGATCCAGCGACTGGCGGGGCGGCAGCGGCCTGCTCGGCGTCAGCCGCGGCAGCCTGGACAATCCGCTGTTCGATGCCTTCCTCGAAGCGGGCGGCCAGGCGGGCCAGGGCCAGTCCGAGGATCTCAACGCCTTCCAGCCCGAGGGTGTGGCGCGCCTCGACAGCACCAAGAAGAACGGCCGGCGTTGCAGCGCGGCGGTCGCCCACCTGCGGCCGGCGCTCTCGCGCGACAACCTGACCCTCGAGACCGGGGCGATGGTGCACAAGCTGCTGGTCGCGGGCAACAGGGTCGGCGGCATCGAGTACGTCCGGCACGGCGAGCGCATCCGGGTGGAGGTCGCCAGGGAGGTGATCCTTTCGGGCGGCGCCATCAACTCGCCGCAGGCTCTGATGCTGTCGGGCATCGGGCCGGCGGACCAGCTGCGCGCGCACGGCATCACGCCGCTGCTCGACCTGCCCGGCGTCGGCCAGAACCTGCAGGATCACCCGACCGTCATCGTCAAGTTCGCCTGCACCAAGCCCGTCACCATCGACTACATCGGCCATCCCGTCCACAAGGCGATCGCCGGCGCGCGCTGGCTGCTCGACCGGTCGGGCATCGCCGCCTCCAACATCTGGGAGGCGGGCGGCCTGGTGCGCGGCAACAGCTCGGTTCCCTACCCGAACCTGCAGTACCACTTCGGCCCGTTCGGCATGAGCTATGACGGCATGAAGCTGACGCTGGATCAGGCCTTCTCGATCCACATCGATCAGCTGCGTCCGACCAGCCGCGGCTCGATCACCCTGAAATCGGCAGACCCGTTGCAGAAGCCCGCCCTCAACTTCGGCTACCTGAGCACCGAGCACGATCGGCGCGAGCTGGTAGAGGGCGTGCGGCTGGCCCGCGACCTGGCGGCGCAACGGGCGTTCGACATCTATCGCGGCGTGGAGATGGTTCCGGGCCCCGACGCCAGCTCGGACGCCGAGATCCTGGCGGCGATCCGCCTGATGACCGAGACCGACTATCACCCGTGCAGCACCTGCCGGATGGGCAACGACCGGATGGCGGTGGTCGACGGCGAGATGCGCGTGCACGGCATCGAGGGCTTGCGGGTCGTCGATGCCTCGGTGATGCCGCAGATCATCAGCGCCAACCTCAATGCGCCGACGCAGATGATCGCCGCCCGGGCCGCCGACTTCATCCTCGGCCGCAAGCCGCTGGCGCCGTTCCACGCGCGTTTCCATTTCAGCGCACCCGCCGCGTCGGCCGCGGCCTGAGCCGGCAGCGACCGGCAGGGTAGCGACCGACGAACTCGCAAGCGGTCGGGATGCTCTGCTACCCGCTGCAATCCTCGTCGCCCACGTACCACTCGCGCGCCGGCACGTCCTCGAAGACGATCCAGATGTCGGCGGGCGTCAGCCCCGTCGCCTCGACGACGGTCTTGGTGAAGCCGGTGGCGATCTTCTGCTTCACCTCCTTGGCATGGCCTTCGAGGATACGAACCGTGATCATCGGCATGGCGGGCTCCTGTGTGGGGCGGGGGCAGGCGTGGGAAGTGTAGCGAGGGCCAGGTGCGGTGACACGCGCGGAGTTTGCCGGGTGGGGGCGGCGTGATGGTTGCCGGTCGGCCCGGCGTATCGACGTCCAGGCCGCTCCCGCCTTGCCTGTAGAGCGCTAATAGGGTCGGATACCGGGAGGTCGGCGAAGGTCCGATTTAGGATGATTTATCGCGGGATCCGTTGCGCCAGCGCTGGCTGCTCACCTGTCTGACCTCGGCGGTGCCGGATCGCGCAACAGCGGTGGGTTTTGGTCTGCTCGGGTCGGCGATCCGGCCGAAAGCCGAAGGGGACCGCCCGCGGGGCAATCGAGATTTGCGCTACACGGCGGGGCGGATCCAGCGGGCGAGCGTTGGACCCGTGACGCGACCATGACCCGCCGGGATCCCGACTGTCTCAGCTCACGCGGGCAAGCTCGGCCAGGGCCTTGTCCGCGGCGACCAAGGTCGCCTCGATCTCGGCGTCACCATGCGCCATCGAGAGGAACCACACCCCGCGTGCGGTCGTCCTCACCCCGTTCCTGGCGAGGGCGCCGGCAAACGCCGTCATGCGACCGGCATCGGCGGCGGCAGCCGAGCGGAAATCGATCACCTCCCTCGCTGCGGTGAACAGGGTGCAGAAGATGGCCCCGAACCCCTGCACGAGCAGCTTCTCGCCATGGCGTCGGGCACTGCTGCGCAAACCGGCCATCAACCGCTCGCCCCGTGCCTCCATGCGCGCATGAGCGCCCGGATCGCGGCCGAGCGCCTCGAGCGTCGCCACGGCGGCCGTCACCGACGTCATGTTGCCGTTGTAGGTCCCGGAATGAACGACCTGGCCCGCCGGCTCGACGAGCTCCATGATGGCACGCTTGCCGGCGATCGCACTCAAGGGAAAGCCATTCGCGATGGCCTTGGCAAACACCGAAAGATCTGGCGTCACCCCGAAGCGGCCCTGGGCGCCAGCGAGACCAAGCCGGAAACCAGTGATGACCTCGTCGAAAATCAACACCGTGCCGGCTGAGCTGCACAACTCGCGCATCGCTTCGAGATAGCCGGGCTTGGGCGCGATAACGCCGCAATTGCACATCGCAGGCTCGGTCACAACGGCGGCGATCTCGGAGCCATGCCGCTCGAGCACGCGTGCCAGCGCATCGGCGTTGTTCCAAGGCAGGACGATGACCTCGTCCTTGACGCGCTCGGGCTGGCCGCGGCTCATCAGCACTGCCTGTGGCGCGTCAGCAGACCCGGCTTCGTTGAGGCCCGGCTTGGTGCTGATGAAGGTGTTGTCGAGCCAGCCATGATACTGGCCTTCGAACTTGACGTATTTGGTGCGACCCGTATGGCCGCGCGCGAGCCGGATCGCGGCATGGACACCCTCCGAGCCCGTGACCGCGAAGCGGACCAGCTCGACACCGGGGATCAGCGTCTTGATGAGCTCGGCGAGGCGGATCTCGCCCAGATGCTGGCCGGCGATCGACTGGCCATCGGCGAGGGAGGCAGCGACCGGCCCGATCACTTCCGGCGCCGCATGGCCCAGAATGGCTGGACCATTGCCCAGCACATAGTCGATCAGCACATTGCCATCGACATCATGGAGGCGGGGGCCCTGGCCGCGAACGAAGAACAGCGGTCCGGTCGGCTCGGCATAGCGCACATTGCTGCTGGTGCCGCCTGCGACGCTTACCCTGGCAGCCTCGAACAACGCCGCCGATTTGCCGAACGACAACATGTGTCCCTCCCGGTTCCGTCGATGCCTGGGCACAGGCAGCAATCGCAGTTGACCGACCCGAGCCCCAAAGCACTGCAGGAGCGCCTGCACGCCGCCAAACCTCACCCGATTGCCGAAGTCTACCCCAGAGCCGAGCGGAACAGGGCTTTCGCCAGGCGGAACACGCTGTAGAGGACGAGCTCGACGGCCGCACTCAGCAGCAATAGGAACAGCGAGCGTTGGCCGAGGTCGTCCGTGATGGCTCCACGGATCTTGTACTTCACGTCATCGGGAAAGTAGGTCTCGACCATCGTGTAGAGGCCGTTGGTGATCGGCTGCAGCTGCACATAGACCCAACCGAGCCAATCCAGCCGATAGACATGCAGATAGGCGTAGATCGACCACACCACCACGATCGTGAGCGCGAGCAGCACAACCTTGCCGAGGAATGACGAGAGGAACGTGGGTCCGCCACGCTCTGCGATTTCGACGCTGTCGGTCATGTCTGTCTCCCCATGGCTGCGCCTGCAGCCCGATTGCGCGCCACCAACCCCCTACACCAAACCTCAATCGAGACCGCCGCATGACGCCCGCTCGATCTGGGGATCTGGCCAAGAGCCATCTCGTCCGCGGGTCGGCATTGCTCCACGGTCGGCATGCAGTATGGAGCAATTTCGACGCGAGCGCGACGCTCGGGCAATGAGCGCAGGATTGCCGCCAGGCCCCCGCACCAGAGCCTCGCTCCCCCGATCGAGGGGGTAGCTGCATTGCTACTGCGCCCAGCACTGGTCTCGTGCAATCCCTTGGTTTGCCCCAAGGCTTGACGAACGCGGGCGCGGTAGCTCCTATGGCGCATCCCGCCGCCCTCACCCTGCCCCAGCCGACGAAAGGTGAACCGTCATGGCCGACCGCCAGCCGAAGTTCGACACACTCGCCATCCATGCCGGAGCCAGGCCCGACCCCTCGACCGGGGCCCGCGTGACGCCGATCTATCAGACGACGGCCTATGTTTTCAACGACGTCGATCACGCCGCCTCCCTCTTCAATCTGGAGGCGTTCGGCAACATCTACACCCGCATCATGAACCCGACCCAAGGCGTGCTGGAGGAGCGGATCGCGACACTCGAGGGCGGCACAGCGGCGCTCGCCGTCGCCTCGGGTCATGCAGCCCAGCACCTGGTGTTCCACACTTTGTTGGAACCAGGCGACGAGTTCATCGCGGCACGCCAGCTCTACGGCGGCTCGATCAATCAGTTCGGCCAGTCATTCAAGAAAATGGGCTGGAATGTGAAGTGGGCCGACGGCACCAAGCCCGAGAGCTTCGCCGGGCAGGTGACGGGCAAGACCAAGGCGATCTTCTGCGAGAGCATCGCCAATCCGGGCGGTATCGTCATGGATCTGCCCGCCATTGCCGCTGTAGCCAAGCAGGCGGGCGTGCCTTTCATCGTCGACAACACGCTGGCGACACCCTATCTGTGCCGGCCCAAGGAGTTCGGCGCGGACATCATCGTGCACTCGGCAACGAAGTTCCTCGGCGGACACGGCAATTCGATTGCCGGCCTGATCGTCGATTGCGGCACCTTCGACTGGATGAAGTCGGGCAAGTATCCCTCGCTGTCAGATCCGAACCCCTCCTACAACGGCATGAAACTCGCCGAGACCTTCGGCAATTTCTCGTTCGCGATCGCCTGCCGGGTGCTCGGGCTTCGCGACCTCGGGCCCGCGATCGCGCCCTTGAACGCCTTCCTGGTCCTGACCGGCATCGAGACGCTGCCGCTCAGAATGGCCAGGCACTGCGAGAACGCGCTTGCAGTCGCAAGCTGGCTCCAGCAGCAGAGCCAGGTCGAGTGGGTCAATTACGCCGGCCTCGCCGGCAACGAGTACCATGCGCTCGCCAAGAAAATCTCACCCAAGGGTGCCGGCGCCGTCTTCACCTTCGGCGTGAAGGGTGGCTATGATGCGGGCGTGAAGCTCGTTTCCAAGGTCAAGCTCTTCAGCCACGTCGCCAACATCGGCGACACCCGCTCGCTGATCATCCATCCGGCCTCGACCACGCACAGGCAGGTGCCCAAGGAGAACCTCGCGGCCGCCGGCGCTGGTCCCGATGTCGTCCGCCTGTCGGTGGGCATCGAGGACAAGGACGACATCATCGCCGATCTGGAGCAGGCATTGGCACAGGCTTGAAGGCCGGGCACGGTCGCGTAAGTCATCGTCGACAACCCCGACCGTGCCCGATGGCACACGCCTTCATTCTTCATTAG
>JANPDA010000439.1:0-20084 GCA_031431235.1 Hyphomicrobiaceae bacterium | reverse complement strand
CCGCCGCCGACGCGATCAAGCTCTTGAAGTTCGGAACCGCATAGGCGGTTTCACTCCAGACCAGGCCCCTCCCTCGGGGCGGCTGCGGCGCCCTCCTCCCGCCGCGGCTGCCCCATTTTCATTCCCACCGACGAGGCCAACATGGCGCTTCTGCCAACCAGCCCGCCCGCCGTCGAGCCCGTCTCGCTCGCCGAGGCCAAGGCCCATCTTCGGATCGACGGCAACACGGAAGACACGCTGCTGCAAAGCCTCATGCTGGCGGCTCGCGTGCATTTGGAGCTGGTGCTCGCACGTGCCTTCATCGCTCAGGGCTGGACCTATCTGCGCGATGCCTGGCCTGCCGCCCGCGAGCTCGCCCTCCCGCTTGCCCCGGTCGCGAGTGTCACCAGTGTCGTCGTGATCGCGGCGGACGGCACGCGGGCGACGCTCGATCCGGCTGCCTATCTGCTCGACGGCTCTGGGAGCAAGTCGCGCCTGGTGCTTGCCGGGGCGACGCCATTGCCGCGGCCGGGCCGCGTCGCCAACGGCATCGAGATCACCTTTGTCGCCGGTCATGGCAGTACGGGAGCTGACGTGCCGGCGCCCTTGCGCCAAGCGATCCTGCTGCTCGTTGCCCATTGGTACGAGAACCGGCAACCGGTCGAGATCGGCATGGCAGGCGAGCCATTGCCGCTCACGATCGCCGAGCTGATCGCTCCCTACCGGCGGAGGCGGCTGTGAAGGCTGTTTCGATTGGTACCCTGCGCCACCGGGTCGTGCTGGAAGCGCCGGCGGGCCCCTCAGATGGAGCGGGAGGAACATCCCAGGGCTGGAGCACGGTCGCTACGCTGTGGGCGGCGATCGAGCCACTTTCGGGGACCGAAACTCTGGAAGCGGATCGCGTGTCGGGCCGGATCACGCACCGGCTGGTGCTGCGATATCGCCTGGGCGTCGTACCCGGCATGCGCTTGCGCCTCGCCACGCGCATCTTCGAGATCCGGTCTGTGCTCGATGTCGGCGAGGGCAGGCGGTTCCTCGAATGCTCGGCCGAGGAGCGTGACCAGTGACCATCCGACTGAAGCTTTCGCGGCAGCCGGCACAGACCGGCCGGGCCGGTGCCGCCGGGCGGTTGCTCGCTCGCCTGAAGCGCGAGCTCGACCGGCGGGTGATCCGCGACGAGCTTGCTGCCAATGGTGCGCGCCAATCCGGTAGGCCACGCAAGACCGACGAGGTGACGCCATGAGCCTCAGTGCCGATTTTGCCTTGCAGAAAGCGCTCTACGCCCGGCTTGCGGGCGATGCCGCTTTGACGGCCCTGCTGGGCACGCCGCGCGTCTATGACGATGTCCCGCAGCGAACCGACTTTCCCTATCTCACTTTCGGCCTCGCCAGCATGCGCGACTGGAGCACCGGCACCGAAGGCGGGGAGGAGCATCTGGTTACGCTGCACGTCTGGTCGCGCGCTGCCGGTCGCCGCCAGGCCCATGCCATCATGCTCGCGATCCGCGTTGCACTGCACGATGTCGCGCTGACCCTCGAGGACCACCACCTCGTCAACCTGCGCCACGAATTCTCCGAAGCCCGCCGCGAGCCCGACGGCGACACCATTCGTGGCGTCGTCCGTTTCCGTGCCGTGACCGAGCCGCGTGTCTGACACTTTCCCCTCAACTATGAAAGGTACCGACCATGGCCGCCCAGAAGGGCAAGGATCTCCTCCTGAAGGTCGACAGCACCGGCATGTCGACTTTCATCACCGTCGCAGGCCTTCGATCGCGCACGCTCGCTTTCAATGCCCAGACCGTCGACATCACCCACACCGAATCGACGGGGCGTTGGCGTGAGCTACTGGCGGGAGCGGGCGTGCGCAGCGCGCGCCTTTCAGGGGCGGGATTGTTCAAGGACGAGGCCTCTGACGAGGCAGTCAGAAGTCTTTTCTTCAATGGCACCATCCGCGCCTGGCAATTGGTGATCCCCGAGTTCGGCACCGTCGAGGGACCGTTCCAGATCACCGCGCTCGAGCTCGCCGGCAACCACGACGGCGAGCTCACCTTCGACCTTGCGCTCGAATCGGCGGGTGCTCTCGTCTTCACTTCGGCCTGATCGGGGGGTGGCCATGGTCAATCGTTACCGCGGTGAGATCGAGGCGAGCCTCGACGGGCAGCGCCATCGTCTTTGTTTGACGCTTGGGGCGCTCGCAGAGCTGGAGCATGCGTTTGGCGAGGAGGACATGCTCGCGCTCGCCGAGCGCTTCGGACGCGGTAGAATTGCCGCGCGCGAGGCGATCCGCATCATCGGCGCCGGCCTGCGCGGCGGCGGCAGTGACATCGGCGACGAGGCGGTCGCGCGGATGCAGGCCGAAGGCGGCGCCGCCGGGTTCGTGCAGATCGTCGCGCGTTTGCTGGAGGCGACGTTCGGGGCGGGGTGCGAGCCATGAGCGCGGTTTCACGCGAGCCGTTCCCCTGGGGTGACGTGATGTCGTTCGGGCTCGGCACACTCGGCCTGCCGCCATCGGCCTTCTGGGCGATGACCCCACGTGAGTTGCAAGCAGCGATGCGTGGCGTGCTGGGGCCGGGATCGCGGCAGCACGCGCCATCGCAGGAGGAGTTGGCGGCGCTCTTGGAGCGCTTCCCCGATTCGTAGGTCGGACCCAGCACGGCCCTTCGCCGTGCGATGTCCGACAGGCCCAGCGTCGGACTTCCGCCGGATCGGGTCCGGCGTCAGTCCGGCCTACGTTCAATGATCGAAAGGGCATTCATGGAAAACCGTATCGAAACCTGGTCGGTCGACATCGCCGCCAACACCGCCCCTTTGCGCACTGCGCTGACGGATATGAGCCGGCTCGGCGATCAGTTCGCTTCCCGTCTGGTCACCGCGTTCGAGGCGGTCGCGATCCGCGGCAAGAAGCTCGAGGACGTGGTGAGGTCGTTGGCGCTCGGCCTTTCCGAGATGGTGCTGAAGGCGGCCTTCAAGCCGATCGAAGGCGCGCTCGGCACCGCATTTGGCGGCATTTTCTCCGGCGCCTTCGGCGGCGGTGCGGCGCCTGCAGCCCTGCCGATCCCGTTCGCGAAGGGCGGCGTCATCGCCTCGCCGGTGACTTTCCCGCTCGGTCGCGGCCGCATCGGCATCGCGGGCGAGCGTGGTGCGGAAGCGATCATGCCGCTGGCACGTGGACCCGACGGACGCCTCGGAGTGGCAGCAGGCGGGGGAGGCCGTGGGGTCAGCGTCACCTTCAATATCTCGACACCCGACGTCGCCGGCTTCCGCCGCTCGCAGAGCCAGATCGGCGCCATGCTCTCGCGCACGATCGGCGCTGGCGAGCGCAACCTCTGAGGGCCGGGGTCGGACCCCTTGGCCACGGACCTGTGGCTTCACGCGAGACTCTGGCCAAGGGTCCGACCCCGGCGCCACGACCACTGAGGAAACCCCATGTCCTTCCACGAAGTTCGCTTCCCGACCGCGATCTCGCGCGGCGCGACCGGGGGACCCGAGCGCCGCACCGAAATCGTAGTGCTGGGCTCCGGTCACGAGGAGCGCAATAGCCGTTGGGCGGATTCGCGCCGCAGCTACAATGCTGGCTATGGCCTGCGCTCGCTCGACGACCTCCATGCCGTGATCGCCTTCTTCGAGGAGCGCCGCGGCCGCCTCCATGGATTCCGTTTCAAGGACCACTCGGACTTCTCCTCGGCGGCGGCGCCGTCGATCTCCGTGTCGGCGAGCGACCAGTCGATTGGCACCGGCGACGGCACGACAGCGACCTTTCAGTTGAGGAAGCGCTATGGCTCGGGTCTTGCGCCCTATCAGCGCGATGTAGTGAAGCCCGTTGCCGGCACGGTCCGGGTGGCGGTTGCCGGTGCCGAGCAGATCGAGGGCTCGCAGCTGGCGGTCGATGCCACGACTGGACGCATCACGTTCCTGCCCGGCCACGTCCCGGCGGCGGGAGCCGCCGTCACTGCCGGGTTCGAGTTCGATGTCCCGGTCCGCTTCGATAGCGATCGCCTCGAGATCAATGTGGAAAGCTTTCGGCACGGCTCGATCCCGAGCGTTGGCCTGGTGGAGGTGCGGCTATGAGGACGTTTCCGGCCTCCCTTCAGGCGCACCTCGATACGGGCGCGACCACTCTCTGCTGGTGCTGGCGGATCACCCGCGCCGACGGGGTGCGGCTCGGCTTCACCGATCACGATCGCGACCTTGCCTTCGACGCCACGCTGTTCGAGGCGGCCTCGGGTTTCACCGCGAGCGAGGCGCGCGAGGCGGTCGGCCTGGGCGTCGACAACCAGGAGGTCGAAGGCGCGCTCTCCTCTGAGCGGCTCTCGGCCGAAGATCTGGAAGCGGGCCGCTACGACAACGCCGAGATCGAGGTATTCCGTGTCGACTGGAACGCTCCGGAAAGCCGCGCGCTGCTCCATGCCGGGTCGCTCGGCGAGGTTCGCCGTGGTCCGGTTTCATTCGCTGCCGAGATCCGCGGACTTGCTCATCTGCTGCAGCAGGACCAGGGGCGGACCTATCAGTATGCCTGCGACGCCGATCTCGGCGATCATCGCTGCAAGATCGATCTCGACCAGGCCACTCGAAAGGGCAGCGCAACGGTCGCCGCTGGCGCGACCGAGCGGCGGTTCACGGCATCGGGGCTTGGCGCCTTTGCCAGCGATTGGTTCACCCGCGGGCGCATCCTCTGGTCGTCGGGCGGGAACACCGGCCTCGTGTCGGAGGTGAAGCTCCACATCGTCTCGGGCGGCCTCGTCTCGATCGAGCTGTGGCTGCGCCCGAGCCGGCCGATCGCGCCGGGCGATACCTTCACCATCACCGCAGGCTGCGACAAGCACCTCGCCACCTGTCGGCTGAAGTTCGGCAATGTCGTCAACTACCGCGGCTTTCCCCACATGCCCGGCAACGACTTCATCAGCACCTATCCCAATCGCGGCGACAGCAATGACGGCAGCCCGATCTCGTAGTGGCTCCATCCCCGCTTGCCCGGCCGAGGGCGGGCTTGGGCGCGTTGCCTCCGCACTCTGCTTTGCTCCCGCCCGAGCGCCGGGCCCTAGTGTTCCCTCCCATTCATTCGATTCCGGCGAAGCTGGATCAAAGAATGGAAAGAGGGAACACGAACAGCGAGTTGGCTAGTGGGCTGGCCATTCATTTAGGGTACCGAATGAATGCGTCAGAACACTAGTGTTCCCTCCCATTCATTCGATTCCGGCGAAGCTGGATCAATGAATGGAAAGAGGTAACACAAACAAAGAGTTGGCTAGTGGGCTGGCCATTCATTTGGGGTACCGAATGAATGCGTCAGAACACTAGGATCGGGTGCGGAAGCCGTCCCATCGTGTGGCCCTCGACCCCGGATCGGCCTTTGGCGGTCCGGGGAGACGGAGTGTTCTAGGATGTCCCTCATCACCCGCGTCCGCATCGTAGCGATCGCACGCGACTGGCTCGGCACGCCCTATCACCATGGCGCCAGTCTGCGTGGTGCGGGCACCGACTGCCTCGGCCTGGTACGCGGCATCTGGCGCGAGCTCCACGGATCGGAGCCCGAGCCGGTCGAGCCCTATTCGGGCGATTGGGCGGAGGCGACCGGCGAGGAGCGAATGCTCCAGGTAGCCTGCCGTCATCTGATCGAGCGAAAGGTGAGTGAAGCCCTGCCCGGCGACGTGCTCGTGTTCCGGCTGCGGCCGGGCGTCGTCGCCAAGCATACGGGTATTCTCGCCCCGGCGGGCCGCATGATTCACGCCCAGGAGAGCGTGCCCGTTGCCGAGGTCGCACTCGGCTCCTGGTGGCGGCGTCGCATCGCCGGCGCCTTCGCGTTCCCTGGCGTCAGCGACTGAGACCACACCATGGCAACTCTTGCTCTATCTGCCGCCGGTGCCGCGATCGGCAGCGCGGTGCTGCCGGGCGTCGGCGTGCTCGGCGCGACGATTTCGGGTGCCGCGATCGGTCAGGCTGCCGGCGCGCTCGCCGGCTCGTTCATCGATCAGGCCCTGTTCGGCGCGTCGGGCCAGTCGCGCGTGGTCGCAGGGCCGCGCCTCAGCGATCTGCAGCTCATGACCTCCTCGGAAGGCGCGGCCATCCCTCGCGTCTATGGCCGCGTGCGCCTGTCGGGCCAGGTGATCTGGGCAACGCGCTTCGAGGAGGAGGCAGTCCGCATCCGCGAGAGCCAGGCTTCCCAAAGCGGGGGCAAGGGTCTCGGCGGGGCGACGGGGTCGGCTGCAACCGATGGCGAGATTACGCGGATCGAGTACCGCTACTTCGCCAATTTCGCGGTCGGGCTGTGCGAAGGCCCCGTCACGCGCATCGGCCGGGTCTGGGCCGACGGCAAGCCGATCAACCTCGCGCGCTTCACTTGGCGTCTGCACAAGGGCGAGGACACCCAGGACCCCGACAGCCTGATCGAAGCCAAGCTCGGCGCCGGGCTCGCTCCTGCCTATCGCGGGCTTGCCTACGTCGTGTTCGAGCGGATGCCGCTCGCCCGCTTCGGCAATCGTCTGCCGCAGCTCTCCTTCGAGATCTTCCGAGCCGTGGACGGGTTCGAGAAGCTGATCCGCTCGGTGACGCTGATCCCGGGTGCCGGCGAGTTCGCCTACGAGCCCGACGAGATTACGCGCGACGTTTCGCCCGGCGTCACTGCGCCCGAGAACACCCACAGTTTCGAGGGCGGCAGCGACTGGGACGCGGCGATCGGCGATCTGGAGGCTTCGCTGCCCAATGTCGAGCGGGTCTCGCTGATCGTCAGCTGGTTCGGCACCGATCTGCGAGCGGCGCATTGCGACCTGAGGCCGTGCGTCGAATCCGGCGACAAGGTGACCGTGCCCGACGTCTGGTCGGTCGCAGGGGTGTCACGGGCCGCGGCTCGGGTCGTCTCGACCAGCGAAGGCCGGCCCGCCTATGGCGGCACACCGTCGGACTCCTCGGTCGTCGCCGCGATCGTGGACCTGAAGGCGCGCGGGCTTGCCGTCACCTTCACCCCGTTCGTGCTGATGGATATCCCCGTCGGCAACGCGCTGCCGGACCCCTATGGCGGCTCGGCGCAGGGCGCCCATCCCTGGCGCGGACGCGTCACCGTCGATCCGGCGCCGGGTCGCCCCGGGAGCCCGGACAAGACCGCGGCGGCTGCGACCCAGCTCGCCGGTCTCATCGGCACGGCCGCGGTTTCCAACTATGCCGTCACGGGGGGAAGCGTCGTCTACTCGGGCCCGGCCGAATGGTCCTATCGCCGGCTCGTGCTTCACTACGCCCATCTCTGCGTGGCGGCCGGCGGGGTCGATACGTTCGTGATCGGCTCGGAGCTGCGCGGGCTGACGACCGTGCGCTCGGGCGCGTCGACCTATCCCTTCGTTGCGGCGCTGGTTCAGCTCGCCGCCGATGTGAAGGCAGTGCTCGGGGCCGCCACCAAGGTCACCTACGCCGCCGACTGGAGCGAGTACTTCGGCCACCAGCCGGCCGACGGCTCGGGCGATGTCTATTTCCACCTGGATCCGCTCTGGGCCTCGTCCGCGATCGATGCGATCGGCATCGACGCCTATTTCCCGCTCGCCGACTGGCGGGACGGCCAATCCCATCTCGACCGGGTTGCCGGCATTCAGTCGCCGCACGATCTCGGCTATCTGCAGGGGCGTATCTTCGCGGGCGAAGGCTACGATTGGTACTACGCGAGCGAAGCCGACCGGGCCTCGCAGATCCGCGCGCCGATCACCGATGGGTCCGGCAAGCCCTGGGTGTTCCGCTTCAAGGATTTCCGCTCCTGGTGGCAGAACGCGCATTTCAATCGCCCCGGCGGCGTGGAGAGCACCGTTCCGACGGCCTGGGTGCCCCGCTCGAAGCCGGTCTGGCTGACCGAGCTCGGTTGCCCCGCTGTCGACAAGGGAGCGAACCAGCCCAACGTCTTCGTCGATGCCAAGAGCATCGAGTCCTCGCTGCCCCATTTCTCGCGCGGAATCCGTGACGACCTGATGCAGCGCCGCTATCTCGAGGCGGTCCACCGGTTCTTCGATCCCGGCGACGAGGATTTCGAGGAGGCCGCCAATCCGGTCTCGCCGCTCTATGGCGGACGCATGGTCCCGCCCGACCGGATCACCGTCTACACCTGGGATGCGCGACCCTATCCCGCGTTCCCGTTGTCGAGTGATGTCTGGGCGGATGGCGTCAACTGGCAACGCGGGCATTGGCTGAACGGCCGGCTCGCTGGTGGCGCACTGCCGGCCGTAGTCGCCGCTATCCTCGACGATCACGGCTTCTCGCGCTACTCGGTCGCTGGTCTCAGCGGCTCGCTCGATGGCTACGTGATCGATCGGGTGATGTCCGCGCGTGCTGCCCTGCAGCCCCTCGAGCTCGCCTTCTTCTGCGATAGCCACGAGAGCGGCGGCAGTGTCGCCTTCTCCCATCGCGGCCGCCGGGGCCCCGTCGCGACGCTTGCCGCCGATCGCCTGGTGGAGACCGATCCGGACGAGCCGCTCTATCGGTTGACGCGCGGCCAGGAAAGCGAGTTGCCGCAGAGCGCCAAGCTCACCTTCATCGATGGCGATCAGGCTTATCGCCAGGCAGCGGCCGAGGCTCGCCGCACCTCCTCGGGCAGCCAGCGGGTTTCCATTGCCGATCTGCCGATGGTGATGGGTGGCGCGCAGGCCGCCGGCATTGCGGAGGCCATGCTGCAGGACGCCTGGGCCGCCCGGACGCGCGCGTCCTTTGCGCTGCCGCCGAGCCTTCTTGCGCTCGAGCCGACGGACCTGATCTCACTCGAGCTGGGCGGGCGTGAGGCGGCTTTCCGCGTCACAGCCCTCAACCGGCGTGAGCTGATCGAGGTCGAGGCGCTGTCGATCGAGCCCGACGTGTTCGAGCCCTCGCCAATCCAGCTCAAAGGCTCCAGCGTTGCGACGCCAGACATCTACGGCCCGGCGCTCGCGCTCTTCCTCGACCTGCCGCTGCTCGGCAGTGGTGATGCCGGGCATGTCGGCCACGTGGCGGCTTACGCGTCGCCCTGGCCGGGGGCGATCGCCTTTCACCGGTCGGTGGAAAGCTCGGGGTTTGCCCTGAAGGCGCTGGCGACGACCCAGGCGACGCTCGGCACGACCGCCACCAGCCTCTCTGCCGGTCCGACCGGGCGCATCGACCGCGCCAACCGGCCGATCGTCCACCTCGACAACGGCGCCCTGCAGTCGGTCTCCGAGCTTCAGATGCTCGGCGGGGCCAACCTCGCCGCAATCGAGAATGCGGACGGCGGGTGGGAAATCTTCCAGTTCCGCCTGGCCACGCTCGTTGCGCCGGCAACCTATCAGCTCGCCGAGTTGCTGCGTGGTCAGGCGGGCAGCGAGGCCGAGATGCGAAACTCCGTTGCCGCGGGAGCCCGCGTCGTGGTCCTCGATGCCGCACTCGCCCCGGTCGTGATGGACCGCGACGAGCTCGGCCTTGCTTATAGCTGGGCCTATGGGCCGGCACTCCATGCGATCGGCCATCGATCCTATCGGTCGCAGGTTTTCGCCTTCCGCGGTGCCGGGCTGAAGCCGCTGAGCCCCGCCCACATTCGAGGCCGTCGTGCAGCGAGCGGCGATCTCAGCCTCTCCTGGGTCCGGCGAACCCGGATCGGCGGTGACAGCTGGGAGACGGTCGATGTGCCGCTCGGCGAGGAGGCAGAGGCCTATGAGGTCGACATCCTCGCTGGTGTGACCGTCAAGCGCACGCTCGCAGCCGCTACTGCCTCGACCGTCTACTCAGCGGCTCTCCAGGTCGCCGACTTCGGCTCCCTCCAACCCAGCATCCTCGTCAGAGTTCACCAGCTGAGCCCCGTCTACGGACGCGGCGCGGCACGATCCGCAACGGTCTGATCCCCATGTCCACGAGCCCCAATCTCGGCCTGCCTTATCTCGAGGCAGCCCAAGCCCAGAAGCACGTCACCCACAACGAGGCGATCCGAACGCTCGACGCGCTCGTCCACCTCGCCGTCGCCGACCGCGACCTCGCGATACCGCCAGTCTCACCGGCAGAAGGCGTCCGCTATCTGGTTGCGAGCGGGGCGACTGGCGCCTGGGCCGGTCAAGCAACCAAGATTGCCGTCTGGCAGGATGGCGCATGGGCATTCAATGCGCCGATCGAAGGTTGGGTCGCCTGGATCGCCGATGAGGACGTGCTCGTGGGCTACAACGGCGCCACCTGGGGTCCGATCATCAGCGGCACTGGCGCGTTGCAGAACGTGCCGCTGCTCGGTGTCAACACCACCGCCGACGCGACCAACAAACTGGCTGTCGTCAGTCTCGCAAGCCTTTTCAGCCATGCGGGAGCAGGACACCAGCTCAAGATCAACAAAGCAGCAGCTGGCAACACCGCCTCGATGCTGTTCCAGGACAATTTCTCGGGCCGTGCCGAGTTTGGACTTACCGGCGATGATGACCTCAGAATCAAAGTCAGCGCTGATGGCTCCCTCTGGCGCGATGCTCTCTCCGTTGCGCGCTCAACCGGCGTCGTTTCAATGCCGAACACGCCCGCAGCCGGAAGTCCCATTCCCAATGTCATCGTCGAGGATCAGAAGGCAGCAGGCACCGCGAGCGGCGCCTTTACCACGGGTGCTTGGCAGACCCGAGTACTGAATACACTCGTGCGCAATGCGGCCTCTCTCGCCACACTGACTTCAAGCGAAGTTACACTTCCGGCCGGTACCTATTACTTGCGCTGGTCATGTCCCGCCTACCTCGTCAACGCGCACCAGACCCGCCTCTACAACGTTACCGCGGCCGCGGCGGTTGCCCTCGGCCAGAGTGCCTATGCGGGCTCCGCCAGCAATGACGCGAGCATCAGTATCGGCAGCGCGGTCGTGACAATCGCTGCGCCCGCTGTTTTTCGCCTCGAGCACCGTTGCGGGACGACACGCGCGACCAATGGTTTGGGTGTTGCCGGCAGCTTCGACGTGGAAATCTACGGCCGCCTCGAGATCTGGAAGGCCTGACGCCGTGCAGCAGGCATGCGTTCGTGGAGAAAAGGAGATATGGATGGAACGTAAAGCGAAGTGGTGGGGTGAATCGATCACTATCTGGGGCGCGATCCTGACTGCGGCGACGGCCGTGCTGCCGGCGGCCGGTCCGTTGATCGGCGTCGACATCTCGGGCAATCTGGCTGGCCAACTCGGGACCCAGTTGACGAGTCTCGTGCAGACGGCGTGTGGCCTCGCCGGAACGGTCATGACCGTCTACGGGCGCGTCCGTGCGATCCATCCATTGGTGCGGCGACCGATGACATTCATCGTGTGAAGCGACTTGTGTCGAGGCTTGGGCGAGCAGAACCGGTCGGAGCCCTGCCTGCCAGGGCATCGACCGCATTCATCGCTGGTTCAGTTGCCAGCGGTTAGAGCTGGGCTTCGAGCAAGAAACCTGCGGGCTGTGCTGTGCTGAAGTCGATCGGATCAATGCTGGTGGTCTTTGCTGCAGCGGCAGGCGTTGCGGCGAGCCCGGTCCATGCCGCCGATGGCGCGTGCTTCAAGGACTGGTCCGACGCCGGTCCGGTCGTACGACAGGAAGGATTGACGCCCGCCAAGCAGCTGCCGGAGCTTGCACGCGACCGCGTCGAGGGAGACTTGATCAAGATCACACTCTGCGAGGAGGGGGGCCGCTACGTCTATCGGCTCGTTTTCTTCGATGCGAGCGGCCGGGTTACCAATCTGACCGTCGATGCCAAGGACCCGTTTCCCAACTGACGACCCTTCAGGAGCTTGGCGAGACACCTCCCTTGCCAAGCTCGATCCGCACGGCGAGGCCGCCGAGCGCCGAAGCGGCGAGCGACAGCTGAAATCCGTATGCATCGGCAATGTCGCCGACGATCGCAAGACCGAGCCCCGATCCGGTGCCCGCCGGGTCCAGCCGTTGGCCGCGTCCCAGCATACGCTCGCGTTGCCCGTCGGGAATGCCCGGCCCGTCGTCCTCGACACAGAGGCTTACAGGTGGCCCTGCCCGAGCCGAGATTTTGACCCGGCCCCTTGACCATTTCCGTGCATTGTCGAGCAGATTGCCGAGGAGCTCGGCGAGATCGGCCCGATCGATTTGTACACGAATACCTTCGTCCACCTCGATCGACCATTCGATCGCCGCTCCGCCAGGAAGCTTTTGCATGGTGGCGACGAGCGCCTCGATTTTCTGGCGTAGCCCGAGTGGCTCGAGCGGGCCGCCCCCGACAGCGATCCGGGCCCGTGCCAGCTCCCGCTCCACATGGCGCCGCATGGCCTCGACCTGCTCGCTCAGCTCGTGCGATGCCTCGTGCTGGCCGCGCTGAAACAGCTCTCTGGCCGTGCCCCCCAGCACTGTCAGCGGCGTTTTCAGACCGTGCGCGAGCTCGCCGGCGCGGGTGCGGGCCCTGAGGATCGACTGCTCCTGCTCGGCCAGCAGCGCATTCAGCTCGTCTGTCAACGGCGCAACCTCCAGCGGCACGGCCCCGACGAGCCGTTTCTCCTGACCCGACCGGATCAGCCCGAGCCGTTCGTGCAGCACGCCGAGCGGGCTGAGGCCGAGGGTTACCTGCGCCCAGGCTGCCAGCATCAGGAAGATCCAGAGCATCGCCAGATAGTAGAACATCTCCTGGCGGAAATCGCCGACGGCAACGTCGATGTCCTTGTGGTCGATGGCGACCGCGATCCGTACTTGCTGATCGGTGCCGTTGGCAGCCAGCGTCAGAACGCGCTCGAGCACATAGAGCTTGGCATCCGATGGGCCGCTGATCGTGTGCAGGTCGGTCTGCCCGGGCGCGAGGTCGTCGAGGGGCAGAATCAATGTCTCGTCCCAGAGCGAGCGCGATGTGTCGACGACCTTCCCATTGCGCGTCACTTGCCAGTAGAGTCCGCTCAGCGGTTGCTCGAATCTAGGATCAAATGGTCCATCGACGATCTCGACGCCTTCTGGGCCACCCGTCTCCACGGCTCCCGACAGCTGCCGGACATGGTTGCTGAGCTCGCTCACCACGCGGCGCTCGACATGATGCTCGAACAAATAGCTGAGGCCCATTCCCGATAGCGACAACGCGCCTGCGATGGCGAGTGCAGCCACGATCAGCAGCCGCAGCCGAAGCGAGCCCCCGCTCATTCACGGCCTTCCGGGACGAGGTAGCCGAAGCCGCGGCGGGTTTCGATCAGCTCGACCCTGAGCTTCCTGCGCAACCGGCCGACCAGCACCTCGAGACTGTTACTGTCCCGATCGAGCCCTTCGGCATAGAGGTGCTCGCTCAGCTCCGATTGCGAGACGACCTTGCCGCGATTGTGCAGCAGATAGGAAAGCAGGCGATACTCGAGCGGGGACAGCGCAACGGGAGCGCCATCGACCGTCACCCGCATCTGGCGCGTATCGAGCAGCACCTTGCCGGCGGCGAGCGTCGCGGTCGCCTGCCCGGCGGCGCGCCTGACCAGCGCGCGAATTCGCGCCAAGAGCTCCTCCATCTGGAATGGCTTGGGCAGATAATCGTCAGCGCCCGCATCGATCCCTTCGACCCGCTCGGTCCAGGCACCACGCGCTGTCAGCACCAGAACGGGCGTCTTGATCCCGCTTGCCCGCCAGCGCTTCAACACCGTGATACCGTCCAGCCGCGGCAGTCCGAGATCGAGTACGACGGCTGCATAGCTCTCGGTATCGCCCTTGAACCAGGCCTCCTCGCCGTCCTGGACGGATTCGGCGAGATAACCTGCGGCACCCAGCGCTTGCACGACGTCGGCGGCGATCTTTGCCTCGTCCTCTACCACGAGTATCCGCATCAATTGCCGTCCACGCCGATGATCGACGCAGTCGCCGCATCGACCGAGATCCGCAGCAACCGGCCTTGCCCGTTGATGATTTTGACGCGATAGACGAGCCTTGCTCCCCGGTTGAGGCTGACATTCACCACCTCGCCCGGATATCTGCTCTTGACTTTGGCTAGCACCTCGCCGAGCGGTCGGGCACTGCCACTGTTGCGGGCCTTGCGAGCGCGGCTTTGCTCCTCGTCGCCACCTCGACGCCGACCGTGCCCTTTGCCTTTACCCTTACCAGAGCTGCCGCCGTCGTCTCCTCCGCCGTCGTCGCCGCCGCTGTCTCCACTGCCGGAGCTACCACTGCCGCTCCCGCTGTTTCCGCCGCCGCTGCCTGAGCTGCCGCCGCCACCATTCTTGGCCAGAGCACCGATCGAGCCGGACGCGAGGACGCCAGCGGCGCAAATGGCCGTTGCCAGTCTCAACAAGAACTCCCGCCTGTTCATCGTCGTGCTCACGTCATCATTCAGCCAACGAGCAGATCCTCAAACCCTTTGGTCCACGATTGCACATTACCACAGCGATGCTGAACTCTCGCTGACAGGTTGGCGATGCCGGCTGTTCATAGCGAGCTCCCCAGTCAGGAATGCGCCAGGCGGCTAAATCCCGCGCCGCAGCCGGGCCTCGCGATAGATGACGAAGAGCCCTGCCGCCAGGATCAGCAGCATGCCGAGGAATGCCGTGGCATCGGGCAGCTCGCTCCACAGCAGATAGCCCCAGAATGTCCCCCATAGCAGGCTGGTGTACTCGAACGGCGTAACCACGTTGGGCTGCGCCACCCGATAGGCCTGGGTGAGGCAATAGAATCCAACGAACGCGATCACGCCGGTTGCCGCCATCAATGCCAGATCCTGCCCGGGCGGCCAGATCCAGGGCCGGAACATGAAACCGTGGCTCGGGTGACTCGAGCTGGCGAACCTGCCGTCTCCGATCGCCAGACCGAGTGCTCCGCTGATGGCGGCATAGACGCCCATGGCATAGAAGTTCATCACGGCGCTCGAGACCTCCGGCCCAATCCGCCTGGCGATGATCTGCATCAGCCCGTAGCAGCAGGCCGACGCGAGCGGCAGCAACACCGCGGGCTCGAACACCGAGGCTCCGGGCCGCAGCAGAATGAGCACCCCGGCAAAACCGATGATCACTGCCGCGAACCGTCGTGGTCCGACCTTCTCCCCCAGCAATGGCCAAGACAGAGCCGTGATGACGAGGGGTGCCGCCGACGCAATCGCAACCGTCTCCGCGAAAGGCAGCGCCACCAGTGCCAGATAGTAGCAGCAATAGGCGAGGAACATCAGGACCGACCGGGCGAGGATCAGCCCGATCCGGTGTGGCCGCAGGGTGGCGAGGCCGCTTTCGAGGAATGCGAGCGCGCCAAACAACGGCCAAGCCACGAGACTGCGCAGGAACACCATCTGGTGGACGGTGTAACCGGGACCGATTCCCTTGAACACCAGGTCCTGTAGCGAGAACACGGCGATCCCGACCGTGAGAATGGCCATGCCGAGCAAGTTTCGATCGGCAGGCTGGCGCGGGCTGAGGCTGGCGGGAGTCGGGCTTGTCATGGGTTCGCCGAGCCGAGCGGAGCGTCATACTGCACGCAGCCGCTCGGCCAGCGCGGACTTCGGACGAGCTGGCCGGCGTGTCAGCGCGGCGCCAGGATCATGACGACCTGCCGACCCTCGAAGCGCGGTTCCGATTCGACTTTGGCGAGCCCTTCGAAGTCGGTGCGGACCCGCTTCAGCAGCTCGAATCCGATCTCCTGGTGCGCCATCTCGCGACCGCGGAAGCGCAAGGTGACCTTGACCTTGTCGCCCTCCTCGAAGAAGCGCTTCATGCTGCGCACTTTCACCTCGTAGTCGTGGTCGTCGATGTTGGGGCGCATCTTGATCTCTTTGACCTCGACGATCTTTTGCTTCTTGCGCGCCTCGGCGGCCTTTTTCTGGGCCTGGTACTTGAACTTGCCGTAGTCGAGGATCTTGCAGACCGGGGGAGCCGCGTTGGGCGAGATCTCCACGAGGTTGAGGCCTGCGGCCACAGCGCGTCCGAGCGCGTCGTCGCGCTCCACCACGCCCAGATTTTCGCCGTTCTGGTCGATCAGCTGGACCTCGCGCACCCGGATGGCACTGTTGATGCGAGGGCCGTCCTGCTCACGCTCGAGCGTGGCTTTCATTGGTCTACGGGGGATGTGTCCTTCTCCTGTGCCAGGCCCGCCAACGTCCCCGCGATGCGCCACGGCAGCACCCTGGAGGTAATTCTCCCGGTGCCATCGTGGGATTGCGGAGCGCGCCCCGTGTTGCGAGGGCACGTGCCGACGAGCGGTTTGCGATATCGAAATTGCACCACGCGGCGGCCAACTCCGGTAACCCGGGCTCGACCGCTGCGTTCACATGACGCACAACGCTGCTAGATTCGATAAGAAGTGGCGCGAAGTCAAGCTGGCTCGTCGCTTGTTGGTCGTTTGCCATGCGGAGGGCCGTCGCACCTCATGTCCATCGGATTAATCTCGACCGCTTCAGGATGTGGAATGCACGCCCGCCAAGTGGCATGGTAGGCAGACACGCAGTGCCCATGCAGGGCGCGTGCGATTGACGAGGCTGGACGCGCTGATGGCGAGCAAACCCGAGAAGCCTGAGAAGAAGGCGCCCGCCCGGCCGCGGCGGACCAAGGCGGATACCCAATCAGCCTTCGAGAGCCTCGCCGCCGAGGTCGCCGAGCGTGAGAGCGTCGATGCCAAGACCTCCGCCAGCATCCGCGCCAACGAGTCGGATGTGCGTGCCGAGGTCGAGGGCGTCGGTGTGGAGGACGTGGTCGAGCGCATCTCGGGCCTCGGGCTCGACGTCTCGCGTGCTCTCTCCGATCTCTCCGAGAAGCTGACGGCCGAGGTGCGTCTGCTCGCGACCCTGCGCGAGGCGGTCGCGATCGAGCGGCGCGAGCTCGAGCGGCTGCACCAGATCGACGTTGCCGCGGCCTCGATCGACCAGCTCGTCGAGGAGCATGGCGAGAAAAAAGCGGAGCTCGAGCACGAGATCGAGCGCGCACGCACGGCCTGGGAGAGCGACACCGCACGCCTCGAGCGCGAGCGGCGCGAGCAGGAGGACGCCCTCAAGAAGCAGCGCCAGCGCGAGATCGAGGACTACGAGTACAGGAAGACGCTGGAGCGCAAGAAGGCGCAGGACAAGTACGAGGAGGAGAGCCGGCTCACCGAGCGCAGGAATGCCGAGCGCCAGGAGACGCTGGAAAAGGATTGGCTGCGGCGCGAGGCCTTGCTGAAAGAGCGCGAGGAGCATGTCGCGCGCCTGCAGGGGGAGGTGGCTGATTTCCCCGCCCGCCTCGCCCGCGAGACCGAGGTCGCCAACGCCGAGGCGCGGCGCCAGGTCGAAGCCCAGCTCGAGCGTCAGATCCTGTTGCTGAAGAAGGACGCCGAGGCCGAAGCCCGTGTCTCGGAATTGCGCATCAAGGCGCTCGACCAGTCGATCGCCGCTGGCAACATCCAGATCGCGGCGCTCGAGCGCCAGCTCAGCGAGGCCAAGCAACAGGTGCAGGACATCGCGGTGCGCGCGATCGAGGGTGCCTCGGGTGCCCGGGCGCTCACCCACATCAACCAGATCGCGATGGAGCAGGCCAAGAACCGGCCGCAGGGCTGAGGGGCAGGCTGGCGGAGGTCGCAATGCCGTGCACCGAGCTGATCCGCATGATAGGATGCTTCGAGAAGGAGATCCCATGCAAGACGTCACGCTCACCCACGCCAAGGAGCACCTGGAAGAGTTGATCGAGCGCGCCTCGCGGGGCGAGGAGGTACGCATTGCCGCGCCCGCGATTGGCACGGTCAGGCTTCAGGTCGTGTCGTGCGATGCCGCACGGTCGTCGGAGCACAAGCGCCGGCGGTTCGGCCGTCTCGCCGGCAAGATCGCAGTGCCCGAAGGGCTGCTCGACCCGATGACGCAAGAGGAGCTGAAAGAGTGGTACGGGGACGATCCGTGAGACTGCTCCTCGACACCCATGCCTTCTATTGGTTCGTAGCTGGCAGTAGCCGGATGCCGGCGCGGGCAATCTCTCTGATCGAGGCGGACGACAGCGAGGCGTTCATAAGCGTCGCCAGCCTCTGGGAGATGGCGATCAAGGTTGGCAAGGGAAAATGGCAAGAGGCCGCTTGGCTGGTCGATCACTTCGAGGAGGAGATCGCGGCCGGAGACTTCGAAGTCGTGCCGATCACGCTTGCGCATGTAAGGACTGCGGGGCTGATGTCCGGCGCCCACCAGGACCCGTTCGACCGGCTGCTCGCCGCGCAAGCGATAATCGAGGGCCTGACGCTGGTGACGGCGGACGCCAGGCTCGCGAGCCTGGGCGCGCCGGTCGCTTGGTGAGAGGCAGGGCAGGCGCGTCACACGCCCACGGCATGGCTCCTTGTCGACACATCGGTCGGAGCTACCCGATCCGTCCGACATCCGCTCTCACGCCAACGTGAACCGGCGATCTCATCCGTCCCGGCAAAGCGCTCGCTCTTCTTCTCGACCGCGCCGGCGCACCAACCCCCACGACGAAAGCGCCGAGCGCGGCCTCTGCCACATTGGCTCGACGACCGCTTCGCGTCGCCAACGTCGCCATCTACGACGTGATGCAGTCGAACGGCGTCATCCACTCGATCGACAAGGTGCTGTTGCCGAAGGGCTGATGGTTTGAGGTTGCACCGCGCATGATGGGGCCGGCTCCAGTGCGGGGCCGGCCCTTTCTCGGTTCAACGGCGATCAGATCGAGGACCGACGTCAAGTCTCATCCGGGGCCCAAGAGCCCCAAGACGTGCGGCTGCCGCGGTCGGCCCTCGGTCCCGGCTCTGAGGCGGGCGTGAATCGGCGACCAATCGAGCCTTCCGGTTTCCCGCCTTCGGCCGGGAAAGCGGGAATTGATCGACCGGACTTGGTATCACTCCTGCACGCTGGCCGACGGTTGCGTCTCCTCCCCGGCCGGAAACATCAGCTCTGGCCGGGCGAGCGCGTTGGGTAGATACTTCGTCACCCGGCTGCCGTCGGTCGTCAGCAGCTCGAGCAGCTTGCCGTGGACGAAAAGTTTCTCACGGCCGACCTTGAGATCGCGAAGCACGCCCCAATTGGTGAGCGACTGAAGATATGCCGAAGCAGTTTGCCGTTTCGCGATCGCGGCTCGTTCCAGGTCAGCGATGCGGCAATAAGGCCGCGAGAAGAGAGTTCCCATCAGTTCTGGCGAGTAGATCTTGGGTGCCAGCTTTCGGAAGAAAATCTCCGTGTCGAGCATCAAGATTTCGATCCGCTGAGCTTTTTGGCTGCTCGCGAGTGCGGATTCCTGCACGACCTCCAGGAAATACGAGATCCATTCGATCCATCCTCCCTGCCGCGTCACACCGAGCAGCAGCCGATAGTAGTCCTCGCGCGTGCCGAGGATCTCCCGGCTGAGAGTGAGGATCGGATGATCGAGCAATCCCTGCTCGATCAGGAACAGGATGTTGAGAATGCGCCCGGTACGGCCGTTGCCGTCGGCGAAGGGGTGGATCGCTTCGAGCTGGTAGTGCTGCACGGCGAGGCGAACGAGGGGATCGATGCCGGTCTCCTCGTGCAGGAAACGCTCCCAGTTGGCGAGCTTTTCCCGGATCAGCGCTTCGCCCTCGGGCGGGGTGTAGATGACGGCGCCCGTGCGATCGTTGCGAAGCGTGATGCCCGGCGTGCGGCGGATATCGATCTCGATGCCCTTGATCTTCCGGCAGATGTCGACCGCCGTTCGTGTCGAGAGCGGCCGGTCCTTCAGGTTGCGCACGCCCTCGAACAGCGCCTGGCGGTAGCGCAGCGCCTCTTTGGTCGCGGGGTCGGCTGCTGCGTCTTCCAGGGCCGCATGGCGGAACAGCGCATCGTTGGTCGTCATGATGTTCTCGATCTCGGAGCTTGCCTTGGCTTCGAGCAGCGACAGCGAGCCGACGAGGATTTCGGGATTGGGGAGCCGCTGCGCAGCCAGCCTCAATGCGGCGAGCGCCTCGCGCGCCGCGATCGAGGCCTTCAGCACCGCCTTCGTCTCGAGCTCGATAGGTGGCGGCAGGTCGGGCAGGTCGTTGAAAGGGGTGTTTGGGTTGAAGTGCATGGGCTCAATATGTCGATGAAACACGGGTTTGTCGACATATCACTTGCAACATGTCGAACAGATCGACACATTCCACTCGATATGTCGATTAAATCTCGTTCTATCGACATATCCCGGCATCATGTCGATCGCATCGACACGTCGCCAGCGGGCTGCTCACCGAGCGCCGCGAGCGTCAGGAACCCGCGTATGCTGGTGGTCTTCACCGTGCGGCCCTTGCGGGTGAGCAACTCGACGAGGCTGCGCGCCAAACCTTTGCGCAA
>JANPDA010000438.1:0-7610 GCA_031431235.1 Hyphomicrobiaceae bacterium | reverse complement strand
CTCGAGCCCTACCGGCAGGGCGAAAGACTCGCCAACTGGACCTGGGACGAGGAGAACGGGACGGTGGTGGTACGCGGCCCGGACGGCATCACCAGCGAGCACAAGCTGAGGGGAGGCCGGCCCAAACCCGAGCTGCTGGAGGAAGGCAACAGCGCCGCCCAGGGCCAGAGTTTCGACGATTTCTGGTTCGGCACCTCGACGCGCTCCGGCAACCAGAGCCGCCAGAAGCAGGTGGCGACGCAAAAACGGCGCAGCAAGCCCAAGACGCTGTTCGATCTGCTGTTCCAGTGAGAGTGTCGCGGCTCCGAGCAATCCGATCCGGGTCGCGCCGCGTAGCAGCGGAGGGTAAATCTGAGGCGTATCTGAAATGGGACGACTTAAAGTCGCCGTCGTTGGAGCCGGCATCTCGGGGCTGGCTGCCGCTTGGCTGCTGTCCGCCCGCCATCAGGTTGCGCTCTACGAGCAGGAGGCAAGGCCGGGCGGGCATGCCCATACGGTCGATGTGGCGACGCGTGATGGGACCGTCGCCGTCGATACCGGCTTCATTGTCTACAACCTCGCGACCTACCCAAATCTGATCGCCCTGCTCGCGCACCTGGGGGTTGCGACCGCACCTGCGCCGATGACGTTTGCGGTCTCGCTCGACGGGGGCGCCTACGAGTACAACGGCAACAATCTGGTGGGGCTGCTCGGTGGGGCCGGGAACCTGGTGCGACCCGATCATTGGCGCATGCTCGCCGATATCTTCCGCTTCTTCCGCGAGGCGCCGGCGCTGGCGGGGACCGAGGGCGAAGCGGTGACGTTGGGCGAATATCTCATCCAAGAGCGCTATAGTCGCGCCTTCATCGATCGTCACATCCTGCCCATGGCGGCAGCGATCTGGTCGTGCCCCAGCGAGACCATGCTCGAGTTTCCCGCCGCGGCGTTTGCCCGCTTTTTCGCCAATCACGGGCTGCTGCAGGTGCAGGGCCGGCCACAATGGCGCACGGTGGTTGGTGGCAGCAGGGTCTATGTCGAGCGGTTGCTCGGGGCCATGCGCGCGCCGCCGAGGCTGTCGGCTCGCGTCACGTCCATTCGTCGCGACGCGAGCTCGGTCAGGATCGCGGACTCGAGCGGGCACGTCGAGAGCTTCGACCGCGTGGTGGTTGCGACCCATGCCGATCAGGCCTTGAGGCTGCTCGCAGATGCCGACCCGCTCGAGCGCGAGCTGCTGGGGGCATTCGGCTACTCCCAGAACATCGCCGTGCTGCACCGGGACCCGGCGCTGATGCCGCGGCGGCGTCGGCTGTGGTCGAGCTGGAACTATGTCGGCCACAAGTCGAGTGGAGCCGACCGGCTTTCAGTCAGCTATTGGATGAACAGCCTGCAGCCGCTTGCGACCGAAGAGGATCTGTTCGTCACGCTCAATCCGGCCGTTCTACCTGCTGCCAATCTCCTCGATCGCCGGATCGATTACGCGCATCCCGTGCTCGACGCGCGCGCGATGGCGGCGCAACGACGGCTGTGGGAGCTGCAGGGACGGCGCCGGGTCTGGTTTGCCGGCAGCTATTTCGGCTATGGTTTTCACGAGGATGGATTGCAGAGCGCGCTGCTTGCAGCCGAGGAATTGGGCGGAGTGGAGCGGCCCTGGCGGGTCGCCGATCCCTCCGGTCGGGTGCTGGCGCGGCGTGAGGCTCGCCCAATCGCGCAAGCAGCGGAGTAGCCATGCGCTCGAGCCTTTATGATGGACACGTCGTGCATGCGCGGTTGACGCCGCGACGGCATCGGCTGCGCTATCGCGTGTTCTGCTGTCTGATCGACCTTGCGGAAATCGCCGAGCTCGATGCGCGCCTGCGGTTGTTCTCGGTCGGCCGGCGCAATCTCTTTTCCTTCCACGAGAGCGACCATGGCGATCGCGCGGGCGGGTTGGCAGCCCATATCCGTGGCCTCCTGGCAAATGTCGGAGTCGGTCTCGGCGAGGCGGGCCGGATCCGGTTGCTCTGCTACCCGCGCATCCTCGGCTATGCCTTCAATCCGCTCAGCACCTATTTCTGCGAGACCGGCGAGGGGCGACTCGCGGCGATCGTCTATGAGGTCTCCAATACGTTCGGCGAGCGGCACAGCTATGTGATGCCGGTCATCGGCGAGCCCGGCGAGCCCGTATTCCAGCAGATCGAGAAGGCGATGTACGTCTCTCCCTTCAGCGACAACGATGGCACCTACAGCTTCCATGTGCGCCCGCCCGGCGAGACGGTCGCGGTCGGGGTGCTCTATCGCTGCCAGGGCGAGGCCGTGATGAGAGCGCATTTCGCGGGCGAGCGGCTGGCGCTGACGGATGCCGCCTTGCTGCGGCTGGCGGTCGCGGTGCCGTTCATGACCTTGAAGGTCATCGCCGGCATCCACTGGGAAGCGTTGCGGCTCTGGCTGAAAGGATTGCAGCTGCGCCCGCGCGTGCCGACCGGGCGTTATGGGGTCACGTTCGGGCAGGGTCCAAAGCCGTGAGCGATACCGCGGAGAGCAAGAACGAGAGCCCGGCGATCGCAGGTTGGCGATCGGCAGGAGCGGATAAAAGTGGTGGCGGGCTCGTCGCACGCTTGCTCGGGCGCGTCGTCTTTCCGGCGCTCGCCCGGATGCTGCCGGCTGCCTGCAGCGGCAGCGTTGCCGTGACGATTCCGGGCGTGGGGACGCGGCGGTTTGGCGACGACAGGGCCGGGCCGCAGGCGGCGATCACGTTCCATTCGCCCTCCGTACTCTGGCGCGCGCTCGCGCGCGGGCCGCTCGGCTTTGCCGAGAGCTATCTGCGCGGCGAGTGGGATACGCCCGACCTGAAGACGCTGTTCACTTACTTCCTCGACAACGAGGCGGCATTTCATGCGGCCGGCAAAGGGCGGTTCCGTGTGCGAGGGCGCGATCGGCGCCAGCATGCGGCCCGCGCCAATACCCGCGAGGGGAGCCGGCGCAACATCGCCGCGCACTACGAGCTCGGGAATGAATTCTATGCGCATTGGCTCGATGCCGGCATGACCTATTCGAGCGCCATTCACTCGGGCGAGACGGAATCCCTGGAGACGGCCCAGGATCGCAAGTACCAGCGCGTCCACGAGCTGGCGGGGGTGCGGCCGGGCGACCAGGTGCTGGAGATCGGTTGCGGCTGGGGCGGTTACGCCGAGAGGGCGGTGCGCCTCGAGGCCTCGATCGTCGGCGTGACACTGTCAGAGCGCCAGCTCGTTCATGCCCGCGAGCGGATGGAGGCTGCTGGCCTTGCGAGCAATGCCGATCTGAGGTTGCAGGACTATCGCGACATCGAGGGCACATTCGACGCCATCGTCTCGATCGAAATGATCGAGGCGGTCGGCGAGGAGCATTGGCCACACTATTTCCAGGTGCTGCACGACCGGCTGCGGCCGGGCGGCCATGCCGTGCTGCAGGCGATCACGATCCCGGAGCGATTCTATGCGTCCTATCGACAGACGCCCGACTTCATCCAGCGTTACATCTTTCCAGGCGGCATGCTGCCGAGCGTCGCCGCGATCGAAGCGCAGGCCCGCGCGGCCGGCCTCGTGCCTACCTACCGCGAGCATTTCGCCAAGAGCTATGCCACGACGCTCGAAGCCTGGCTCAGCCGTTTCCGCCAAGCCTGGCCAGAGATCGAGCGGCTCGGGTTCGACGAGCGCTTCCGGCGCATGTGGGAATACTACCTCGTCTATTGTGCGGTCGGATTCGAGCGCGGCCTGATCGACGTCGGGCTCTACCGTCTGACCCGGCCACACTTGGCGCTGTGATCGACCCGTGCCACCGGCCCGTATTCCCGGGGGAGTGGAGGAGCTAGTGATGTTGAAATTGGCGCCGGAGCGATTGATCGACAACGAGCCGCTCGACCTGTTCGCGTATCTCGACGGCGTGGTGATGGGCTCAGGCGTGTTCGAGGATCGGTTCGGCCGACTCCGCCAGCGCTTCCATGTGACCATGCGGGGTACCCGTAAGGGCGATGGGATCGCCCTCGACGAAGTGCTCGTCTATGGCGACGGCAGCGAGGAGCGGCGGCAATGGCAGCTCGAGCGGCTGGCGGGCGGGGGCTTTTCGGGCCGCGCCGATGATTGTGTGGGGGTAGTCACAGGCTCGGCGGAAGGCGGCACTGCGGTGCTGCGCTACGTGTTCCGGTTGCGGATCGGGGGCCGGATCGTGCCGGTCCGCGTTGTCGACAGGTTCTATCGCATCAACGATCGGGTCGTTGTCGATCGGGCACGGCTGAGCAAATGGGGCGTGAAGCTCGGCGAGCTCTCGCTCGTCTATGAGAAGCGGGCCTGATGCCCCGAACGCTCGGCGAGCTCAGACCCGCAGCACGCCGCGCCGGATCAGCGCAAAGAACAGCGAGGTGGGTAGCAGCCGCGCCAACTTCAGGATCGAGACGAGCTGCCAGGGAAAGGCGATCTCGAACCGGCCACGCACGAGGCCCCTGATGATCCGGCGTGCGGCATCCTCGGGCTTGATCATGAACGGCATCGGGAAATCGTTGCCAGCGGTGAGAGGGGTCGCCACGAAACCCAGATTGACGATGCTGAGACCGATGCCGGCACGCTCCAACTCGGGTTGCAGGCTTTCCGCCAGGCTGATCAGCGCCGCCTTGCTCGACCCATAGGCGCCAGCCTTGGGCAGACCACGATAGCCCGCGACCGAGGCCACGATCGCGATGCGCCCCGCACGACGCGCCCGCATGCCCGGCAAGACCGGCGCGAGCGAGCCGACGACGCCCAGGAAGTTGACGTTCATAGTGCGCTCGAAGATCGCGGGCTCGAACGTGTCGAGTGTCACCGGCTCCCAGGTTCCCGCGTTGAGGATCGCAAGGTCGATCGGGCCGAGCTCCCGCTCGATGCGGGCAACCGCCGCCGCAAGCGCCGTACGATCCGTCACATCTGCGGGAAAAGCCAGAATGCCGGACTGCAGGGCCGCAAGCTCAGCGAGCTTTTCCGCCGAGCGTGCGGTCGCAGCCACCCGAACGCCGCTACGCGCAAGCAAGAGCGCGAGCTCGCGGCCAATGCCGCTGCTCGCGCCCGTAATCCAGGCGACCTTCCAAGGGAAAGAAGCTTCCTTGCTCAAATGCCGACCAGCGGTTGCAGCAGCCGGCTGACGAGCCCCTTGAACCGCATCTGATGCTCGCTGGCGATCAGGCAGATGCAGGCTTCGCCCGCCTCGATCACCGGCATGTGCTCGACTGCCTCGTCGAGGTCGGCCACGTCGCCGGGACCGAACCGGCCCATGCTGTCGCGGTAGGCACCGCTCAGCACCAGCGTCAGCTCCGCGCCGCCGTGGCCATGCTCGGGGATGGTGCGGCCCGGATCGACCTTCAGCAGCCGCAAGTCGCCCGCTGCGTTCTCCGACATCGGCAGCTTCACCGAGCGTACGCCGGGCGCGATACGCTTCCAGGCGAGATCCGCGAGCGGGCCCCCGAGCAGCTTGGCGATCGGCCGCGGCAGTCCCTCGATCGGAGCTGGGCCACGCGTTGCCGTCACTGGCGACTTTGCAGTCAGCGGGCTGCCTTCGATGCGGCCGAGCAGGGCACCACCGATCGCCTCCATGCGGCGCAGAGTCCGCCGGCAGTCGGGGCAGAGCTCGGTGTGGGCGGCAACCACCGCGGACAAGGCTTCCCCCAGCGTGCCGGCGGCAAAGCTCATCAGAGTGGCGTCGTCGAGATGATGCAGAATGGTCATTCAAAGGTCCTCGAAGGCATCGCGCATCTTCTGGAAGGCGAGCCGCATGCGTGATTTCACCGTGCCGAGCGGCAACGACAGCTGCTCGGCGATCTCGGAATGCGAAAGCCCATCGAGGTAGGACAGCCGGACGACCGCCAACTGGTCCGCCGGCAATCCGTCGAGGGCGACAAGGACGCGACTGCTGACCTGACCGGAGGCGACCTGCGCGTCGGGCAGTGGACTGTCGTCGGTCTCCTCGTGGTCCTCTTCCACATACTGCTGCCAGGGCACCTCGCGCCGCAGCCGGTCGATCCGGAGATTGCGTGCGATCGTGAAAATCCAGGTGACGGCACTACCGCGGTCGCCCGAGTACAATCCGGCCTTGCGCCAGACCGAGAGCAGCGTCTCCTGGGCCAGCTCCTCGGCCGTCGCCGCGTCCGCGCCATGCCTGATCAGGTACGCCTTCACGCGCGGACCATAAGCCTGGAACAATTCCTCGAACGCGCGCGGATCGCGTGTTGCCGCCACTTTGTGCAACAGCTCCGCGTCATGGATGTGAGTTTGCGGCCGGCGACCCGATGACATGCCTATACTCGACGCCAGATGATTCATCCGAGCGGTCCCTCCATATCCCTGCGGTCTACGGGGCACCCACTGCGTCGGATCACAACCGCGATCCAGGCGCGCGCCCGTGGCGTATCGGCGCTGCGCGGGGAATACTAGCACGCCGCGAGGGCATCGCAATCTATCGAGGAGAGTGGCGGGCATGGCGAAACCTCCGGTAATTCACTGGTTTCGCCAGGATTTGCGGCTTGCCGACAACCCGGCCCTGACGGCGGCGGCCGCGGCCGGGCCTGTGATCGCGGTCTATGTGCTCGACGATGCGGCAGCCGGCGCCTGGCCGATCGGTGGGGCGAGTCGTTGGTGGCTGGAGCGAAGTCTCCAGGCCCTCGATCGCTCGCTTGCGCGCTCGGGGGTCTCTCTGATCGCACGCAAGGGCGATACGGCGGCGATCCTCACCGCTCTTGCCGCCGAATATGGGGCTGCCGCGCTGCATTTCACCCGCTGCTATGAGCCGCATGCGGTCGCACTCGAGGGGCGCGTCAAGTCCGCCCTCGAAGCGCACGGCGTTGCGGTCAGGCGCTACGCCGGCGGCTTGCTGTTCGAGCCGGAGTCGATACGCACGGGAAGCGGCGGTCCGTTCAAGGTGTTCACGCCGTTCTCACGCGCCTGCCTCGGCGCTCCCGAGCCGCGCCGGCCGCTGCCGGCTCCTGTCATGGCGTCGTGCGAAGCGGTGGTCGCTGGCGGGGCGATTTCGGCGCTCGGACTCTACCCCGTCCAACCCGACTGGGCCGCGGGGTTCGATGCCCAATGGAGGCCCGGCGAGGACGGCGCGATGGCAGGCCTCGACGATTTCCTCGCTTCGGCTCTGCCCGCCTACCGCAACGACCGCGACCGGCCCGATCTTGCGGCGACCTCGCGGCTCTCGCCGCACCTGCATTTCGGCGAGCTGAGCCCCAACACGGTCTGGCACCGCACGCGGGCCTTGGCCGCGCACGACCCTCGCGCGGAAAGCGGAGCCGAGAAATTCATCGCCGAGCTGCTCTGGCGCGAATTCTCCGCCCATCTCCTGGCGCAGTTCCCCGCGTTACCCGAGCAGCCGTTCCGCTCGGATTTCGCCTCGTTTCCCTGGTCGGGGAGCGCCGCGCAGCTCCGCGCCTGGCAACGCGGGCTGACAGGCTATCCGATCGTGGATGCCGGCATGCGCGAGCTGTGGTCGACCGGCACCATGCACAACCGGGTGCGGATGATCGCTGCATCCTTTCTCATCAAGGATCTGCTGGTTTCGTGGCGGCAGGGGGAAGCCTGGTTCTGGGACACCCTCGTCGATGCCGATCTCGCCAGCAATGCCGCGAGCTGGCAGTGGGTGGCGGGCTCGGG
>JANPDA010000437.1:0-4355 GCA_031431235.1 Hyphomicrobiaceae bacterium | reverse complement strand
GCGGCGCGCTCGCGATCATGGAGAACGGCTGGGCGAAGCGCCTGATGTCGGAGGGCGTCGCACGCCGCCAGAAGCTCGTCGACGGGGGCGAGCGTCCCTGGGTCACGGTCAATTTCCAGCGCCAGTGGCCCGACGTTCCCCATACGGCCTTCCGCATCGATCCCGCGACCACCGAGCGCCAGCTTGCGCGGCTGGCGTCGGTCAAAGCCTCGCGCGATCAGCAGCGCGTCGATCGTGCGCTCGTCGAGGTCGACCGCGCGGCAGCCGAGGACCGCAACAGCATGGAGCCGGTGCTGGAGGCCGTCCGTGCCTACGCGACCGTCGGCGAGATCGTCGAGGTCTGGAAGAAGCGTTTCGGCGAGTTCAAGCCGTCGACGGAGTTCTAGCAGATGGCTGCCTCGGTCGATCCTTTCACCATGGTGATCCTGCGCCGCCGGTTCGAGGCGATCATCCGCGAGATGGTGAACGCGCTGCTCAAGTCCGGCCGCTCGGGCGTGCTCAACACGGCACTCGACTTCTCCTGCTCGCTGACGGACGCGAAATTCCAGTCGGTCTCGGTTGCACTCGGTCTGCCGGTGCATGTGGGCGCGATCGACCTGATCCCGCGAGCCGTCGCCGCCAAGCACGGCGACAGCGTCCGGCCCGGTGACTGCTTCGTCAACAACAGCGGCTATCTCGGCAACACCCACTGTGCCGACTTCACGCTCTGCTCGCCGGTCTTTCACGACGGGCGGCTCGCCTTCTATACGGTCGCTCGCGCGCATCTGGGCGATATGGGCTTCCCGATCCCCTCGACCTACAATCCGGCCGCCCGCGATGTCTACGAGGAAGGGTTGATGCTGCCGTGCGTGCGCATCCAGCGCGACTGGCAGGACGAGCCGGCTGTCGTCGACATCTGCAAGGCCAACATCCGCGCGCCCGAGCAGTTCTACGGTGACTATCTCGCCTGCCTCGCGGCGGTCCGGACCGGCGAGCGGCGCCTCGCCGAGCTCTGCATCCGCTTCGGCGCGGATGTGATCGAGCACTTCCTCGACGGCTATCAGGACCATGCCGAGCGGATGGCGGCGGACGCGATCTCACGGCTGCCCAAGGGCCGGATCACCCGGTCTGTGCTCTATGACTCCGAGCTCGCCGCCTATCCCGACGGCATTCCGGTCACGGCAACCCTCGACGTCGATCCCACAGCCGGGCGGGTCATGATCGACCTAACCGAGAACGTCGACAACCTGCCGCTCGGCATCAACATGACCGAGAGCACGGTGCTCGCCTGCTGCCGCATGGGCACCTGCAACGTGCTCGGACCCGACGTGCCGCGCGCGGCCGGCGCATTCCGGCGGATCGAGGTGCGGATGCGCGACGGCTCGGCGGTGGGGCGACCGCGCTTTCCGGCGGCAACGTCGGCGGCGACCACCAATCTCTGCCACTTGCTCGCCTCCCATATCCAGGCGCTCTATGCGGAGCTGAGCGAGGGCGCCGGCTCCGCCTACGGCTCGGTCGGACTGCCCGGCTCCTGCCCCGTCGTCAGCGGCAAGGACCCGCGGCGCGGCGGCCGTGCCTTCGTCAACCAGATCATCATGGGCTATTGGGGCGGACCCGCGGTTTCAGGTCATGATGGCTGGCTCACCTACGGCAGCGCCGCGAGCCAGGGGATTCTCTGGCAATCGAGCGTCGAGATCGTCGAGCAGCAGCAGCCGATCCTGATCGAGGAGCTGTCGATCCGTGAGGACTCGGGCGGCGCCGGACAGTGGCAGGGCGGTCCCGGCTCGCGCGTGGTGTTCCGGCCGCGCTTCGGACCGGTCCGCTTCGCGATCAATGCGGCGGCCCACGAGCATCCGCCACTAGGCGTGCGTGGCGGCAGGCCCGGCGCGCCGACCCGTATTTGGAAGATCGCGAAAGACGGCACCCGCACCGATCTCGGCATCACCATCGACGTGACCCTCGAGCCAGGCGAGCGGCTGGTGTCGGAGGCCTGCGGTGGTGGCGGCTATGGCGATCCAGCCCAGCGTGCGAGGGGCGCAATCGCGCATGACCTCGCCGAGGAGTGGATCACGCCGGAGCGGGCGCTGGCTGTTTATCGCAAGGAGGCGCGCTAGATGGGCCGCGAGATCGCGATCGACGTCGGCGGCACCTTCACCGATCTGGTGCTGAGGCTCGCCGGCGGCGAGATCCGCGCCTACAAGTCGCCGACCACGCCCGGGCGCATCATGGACGGCGTCTTCAACGGGCTCGACCAGATCGCAGGCGATCTGGCGACCGATCGGCGCGAGCTGCTCGAGAGCCTCGATCGCTTCGCCTTCGGCACGACGGCGGCGACCAACGCCATTCTGGAAGGCAAGGCGGCGCGCACCGGGCTCCTCGTCACGCGCGGTTTTCGCGAGACCCTCAACGTGCGCGAGGGAGGCAAGTCCGACACCTACAACATCGCGCTCGATTTTCCCCCGCCCTACATCCCCCGCGCGCTGACACTCGAGGTCGACGAGCGCATCAATGCCGAAGGCGGCATCGAGCGCCCGCTCGATGAGCGCTCCGTCGCCATGGCCGTCGAGCGGCTGCGCGCTGAGAAGGTCGAGGCGATCGCCGTGTCGCTGCTGTGGTCGATCGCCAATCCGGCCCACGAGCTGCGGGTCGGCGAGCTGATCGGCGCGCATTGGCCGGGCGTGCCGGTAAGCCTCGGCCACCAGGTCAACCCATGCATCCGCGAGTATCGGCGCACGTCCGCAACGGCGCTGGATGCTTCGCTGAAGCCGATCGTCGCGAGGAGTGTCGCCGAGCTGAAGCAGCGCATGGCCGCGGGCGGTTTCAGGGGCTCGCTCACCTATGTGACGTCGAGCGGCGGCCAGACCTCGGCCGAGGATATCGTCGCCAAGCCCGTCTACCTGTGCTTCTCGGGACCGGCTGCCGCGCCTGAGGCCAGCCGCCGCTTCGCCGAGCGCGAGGGCGATACGGCAGGCAACATCATCACCGTCGACATGGGCGGCACCAGCTTCGACGTCAGCATCACCTCGGACTGGCATGTGCCGCTCCATCGTGAGGGCACCATCGCCGGCCACGTGTTCGGCGTGCCCTCGATCGAGATCCACACGATCGGCGCTGGCGGCGGCTCGCTCGCACGCGTCGATCGCGGCGGGTTCATCCATACCGGGCCCGAGAGTGCGGGCTCGCAACCGGGACCGGCCTGCTACGGCCGTGGCGGGAGCCGTGCGACCGTGACCGACGCCAATCTGGTGCTCGGGCTGCTCGATCCGGCGCGCTTTGCCGATGGCCGCATGACGCTCGACGCGGGCGCAGCGGAGCACGCGATCGCCCATGATGTGGCGACCCCGCTCGGCCTCGGACTGCACGAGGCGGCAAGCCTCGTCGCGGTCAGTTGCGAGCAGAGCATGGTCGGCGCCATCTCGGACCTGACGGTCAAGCGCGGCATCGATCCGCGCGATTATCTGATGGTCGCGGGCGGCGCGGCAGCGGGTTTGCACGCAGCGGCGATCGCGGCCGAGCTGGGCATCGGTCGCGTGCTGGTGCCCCGCTTTGCCGGCGTGATGAGCGCCTTCGGCATCCTCACAGGCGACGTCGGCTTCACGTTCGGACGCTCGCTGCTGGCGGCCTCGGATCGCTTCGACTTTTCTCGCGTCAACGCGATGCTCGAGGGCCTGGAAGCAGAGGGCGATGCCTATCTCGACCGCATGGGATTTGCCGAGCCCGCCAAGCGGACACTCGAGTTGACCGCGCAAGCGCGCTACGCCGGCCAGGTCTGGCAGCTCACTTTGCCGCTGCCCCGGCTGCGCATTGCCGACGCCAGCGCCCTCGCCCAAATCGTCGAGAGCTTTCATCGCCTGCACGAAACCCACTACTCGGTTCGCAGCGCCAATGACGCGGTCGAATTCACCGAATGGAATCTGCGGGCGGTTGGCCGAATGCCGGCGACCACCATTTCGGAGACTGCCCGATCCGGCCACGTGGCCACGGTCCGTTACCGCCGCGCCTGGTTTCGCGAGGCGGGCGGAGCGGTCGAGACGCCGGTGCATGCCGTCGCCGATCTGCCCGCCGGACAGCGGATCGGAGGTCCCGCACTCATCGAGGACCGCCTCACCACGATCGTCGTGCCGCCTGGTGCGAGCGCGACCGTCACCGCCTATGGCAACATCATGATCACCATCGCCAGCACTCGAGGAGCAACTCCATGAGCGAGCCGATCGTCTACCTGAATGGCGAGTTCGTCCCCGAGAGCGCTGCCAAGGTCTCGGTGTTCGATCGTTGCTTCCTCTATGGCGACGGTATCTTCGAGGGGGTCGCCGTCTGGGATCGCGCGCCCTTCCGGCTCGGACCTCATCTCGACCGGCTCTCGCGCGGCCTGCGCT
>JANPDA010000436.1:0-3037 GCA_031431235.1 Hyphomicrobiaceae bacterium | reverse complement strand
GGAGCCGAGATGATGACCAAGATCGCCGGGCAGGCTTCCAGATACCTGCAGACCTATTGGATCCTGCTTGCGGACTTCGCCCGCGATCGCGGCTGGCGGTTCGTGGCGATGGCGGGGCTGATCGTCGCGGCTGCCGTCGTTTATCCGCTTCCCTTCGTGCTCATTGCCTCGCTCTTCCTCTCCGCCGAGCATGGGGCAGGGTTCGAGCTCGATCTGCGCTTGTTCAAGATCAGCGCCGGCCTCGATGTCGCGTTGCCCTGGCTGATGTTGTTTGCAGCTTGCGTTTTCGCTCTCAACTATCTCGTCGGCCGGTTGGTGAATGCCCAGACCGTCGCCTGGCAGAATGGCATGCTCTGGCGCATCGTCAGCGCGGTGCCAACGATCGCGCGTTGGGACCGGATCATCGAGCTGGGAACGGTTGCCGAGGCCCGCCCCCTCGCCGTGCTGATCCAACAAGTGCTGCGTCGCGGCTTCCTGATCGGCCGGCTGGTCGATGCCGGCTTGCGCGATGCGATCGTCGTGCTCGTCTGCATCGTGGTCATGCTCGTGCTCGATGCCAAGAGCGTGCTGTTGATCCTCATCGTCACGCTGATTGCCCTGCCGTTCTATGCCACGCTGCTGGCCGGGCTCGCCACCGAGCGGGGGCGCCGGCAGAAGGCCGACCAGGCGCATTTGCATGCAGTCACCGGGCTGATCGCGAGCGATCTCGGCGCCAGGCCGGCGCGACGGCTCGAGGCGAGCCGATTGCCGCCTGCGCTGATCGAGGCTGGGCGCGATGCGGTCGGATTCCTTTCGCTGCAGATGAACCGCATCATTGGCATGAACCTGATTGCAGGGCTGCACGCGCTCGCCGCCCTCACGGCAGTCTATCTGGGTGATGGAGCCCGGCTTGCCGCCATGCCGCCGCAAAAGCTCGTCGTGTTCATCGTGCTGCTGCTGCTGTTGCGCTCGGTGTTGAGCCTGGTCGGGCTGATCTCGCGCCTGACCCGCGGCTATCAGGGCCTCGCCCTGCTCCGCTCATTGCTGCGGCCATTGAGCAAACGTGGGGCTATCGAGCATGGCGGGGGCTTCAGTCTGGTGCCCGCGTCGGGGGACAGCCCGGCCATGCCGCTCCCCATGGGCACGATCCTCTATCTCGCCGCGCCATCGCTGCGCTCGAGCCTGCATCTGCTGCCGCTCGCCAACGCGCTCGATCCACTGTTCGACCGTTCCCGCTACCGGGTCCGGCACATCCCCTTCGTCGATGCCTGCGATCTGCCCGCGCTCGCAACCGGCACAATCGCGGAGAGCGCGCCAGCGCCAGTCACGTTCGGCGAGGGCCGCAGGACGATCACCATTGCGCTCGACAGCGACCCGCTCGAGCTTGCTCAAATCCCAGTGCTGGCGTTGACTGCTGCGGCCCATGCGGCGCTCGTCGCGAGTGGACGGCTCGAGCCGCTCCGAGTGGGCCGCGTGCTCGTCGTAGCCGCCTCCCCAGAGCTGCCCGCGGACCCGATGGCTCTGCTCGCCGTCTCGGACGGCAGCCGCATCATCCATGTGGGGCCGGCCGCCGCGACCGCCGAGCGCTACAGCGACGAGCTGCGCCGCTGGCGCAAGCGCATCGAGCGGCGCGAGGCATCCGACAACGAGATCGAGGACGACGAGACCTGAGGCTGCTCGACCGCCTCAGCGCCCGGGTGCTGCTCCGATCGGGTGAACGGCATAGGCAACGAGGGCGTCCTCGGCCTCATAGATGAGCTCGGTGCCGGCCGGCAGCCAGATCGAATCGTGGGGTCCGGCCTCGAGCACGCGTCCGCCCGTGCGGACCCGTAAGACGCCTGAGATCACCATCAGCACCTCGTCGTACTTGATGGCCCAGGGTATCCGCGCCTTGGTGAAGCGCGCAAAGCCATAGCCCATCTCGGTGCCGAAGCCAGCTCCACAGATCTCCGCGAGCGAGCACATCTCGCCGTAGGCAAACCTCGGCTTGAATGCGAGATCCTTGTAGCGCATCACTTTGGCGGGGGCTTTGGTGCCGCTGCGCAGGCCTGTGCTCGGGCGCAATCCGCCAGCGAAAGGACTCTGCCGGCCGGAGGGGGCCGCCGGGCGAGCCATGCCTGCGGGCTTCACCGCAATCGATGGCATCGCCGAGCTCGCCATGCCGGCAGAGACCGGCGAGCTTGCAGGAGCCCGCGTGACCAAGGCCGACGCGGGCGCCGGCGCTGCGGGGCGCGTGCCGGCTGCCACCTGCGGCTTGTCGCCAGGCTTGGTCGTGGGCGACTTGGCCGGCACAGGCTTGACAGCAGCCGGTTTGGCCACATCCTTGGGTGGCGAACCGGCTGTCTTGGTCGTTGCCGCACTGGGTTTGAGCTGGAGGGCTGCGGGTTTGGCTGCAGCCGGGGCCGACTTCGATGCAGCCGAGGTGGCTGCGGACTTCGCCTTTGCGGTGGATTTGGCAGCAGTCGGCGGGTTGGCGGGCTTGCTCTCGGCTGCGGACTTACCGGACTTCATAGTGGCAGGAGCCTTCTTGGCTTTTGGTGCGGGCTTTGCCTTCGCGCTCGTCTTCATATCGCCTGTTTGCGCTTTCGCCATCGCCTGCTCCTTGACTCTGTACACGTAGCTGGTGAAACGGACCTCTATGCAGCACGCAATAGTTGCAGGTCCGCCTCGAGCGTGACCTCGACCAGACTTTTGTTCATAGCGGATTTTCCTCGACAGTGTGAGAGGTTCGCGTCACAATCGTTAGTGAACGGTGTTCAATAACAAAGCGACACCAACCCTTGCGGGTGAACCCGACCGAAAAACACGCGCGGTTTGGCCGTTCGCCAACCCAGACTAATGGTCTGCATCACCTAGAGTGCCAGATGCAAGCTCGTCAGCTTTACACGGGCGTCGGCGGTCGTGAAGTGCCAGTTGGCCTTGGCGTTGTGGGTGTTGCGGTGTTTGCGCCACGCATCGACCTCGCTCGAGAGTGCGGTGGCGTCTGGAATGCGGCGGTCGAGGCAAGGCCCCGAGAGAACGGCCAACTCGGACTCGGCCAGATTGAGCCAGCTGCCGT
>JANPDA010000435.1:0-7624 GCA_031431235.1 Hyphomicrobiaceae bacterium | reverse complement strand
GATGACGGTGTCGAGCCTTCCCTCCGCCGCGGCGAGCGAGGATTCGGCAAGCTCCTGGGAAGCCGAGACCTTGACCGTCGTCATCTCGGTCGGCACCCACTGGAGCTCGGCACTCCAGAGATAGGCGCCGAAGTCCGAGCGTATGCTCTCATCGTAAACCTTGTATGCATAACCCGCCGACAGGGTCAGCATGACCAACGGCGTCAACTCGAGCTGGACCCCGGCCCGCGCCTTGTGGATCAGCGCATCGCGATCGCTCTCATCGGGGGCGAGGTGGTCCTCACGCTCGGTTCTGAGCCCGAGGTAGGTAGTGGCCGCGGGTGAGAAGCGGTAGTCGAAGCGGGCGAAGGCGCCGAGCCGCTCGACATCACGGTAGTCCTGGTCGATGGTTGCGCCCGCATAGTCGTGGACGTCGTCATAGTCGGCACGGGCGGCATCGACGCCGAAGGTCGCGGCGAGCTTGCCGATATCATGGACATAGGCGAGGCGCAGATGGCTCGCCCAAACCGGCACCGCTTCGGCCGCATCGGTCAGACCCTCGGCGGTGAGCTTCTCCTCATGTCGCAGTGCCGTCTCGAGCTCGCCGCCCAACGCATTGCCGTGATCGATGTCGATGCGGAAGCTCGCGTGCGCGAGGCCGTCCTCGTAGTCCTGGTCGGAATGCTCGGCGTAGCTGACGATGCGGCCAGAGAATATCACGTCGAGCATATGACGCGGCAGATCCGAGCGGAAGGTCACGCCGGCGCCGAGCTGCGTGCGCCAGTCGCTGCCGCGCTCGCCGTTCTCGTCCTTGACATTGTCGTCGACGGTCGACTGCAGGTCGGCCCAGGGATAGATCAGATAGTTCCCGGCCCGCAGCCCATCCTCGGCGTAGTTGGGGACAGAGGGGGAATTGGCCTGGGTCCGGTAGGTCCGGTTCGCCGACATGCCGAACTCGTCGCTGGCGATGGCCACACCGCCGGCAAGCTGCAGCGCTATCGCGCATGCGAGCCCGAGCGTCGGCGCCACGCGGCTTCGGGCGCGTGCCTTCAGGGTCTGGCGCCTCGACATCAGAAGAAGCGCTCCGGCACCTGGATATTGTCGCCGGGCAGCACCGGGATCGGCGCGTCGAGCGCGATTGCCTCGGCCTCGGCCCCGCCTTCGCGCCGCAGGTAGACGAAGGTCTGGTCGGCCCGATAGCTGTAGCCGCCGGCCATGGCGATGGCGTCGCCGATGGTCAGCCCGTTCTTGAAGGTGAGCTCACCGCCGCCCTTGACCTCGCCGTGCACGAAGAACGAGCGGTAGTTGAGGACCTGAATGGAGACCTTGGGGTCCTTCAAATAGCCGTCGTCGAGCCTTTGCGTGAGGCTGGAGCTGAGCTGCTGCACCGTCTGGCCTTTCGCTGGCAGATCGCCGAGCAAAGGCATCGAGATCGCGCCGCCCGCGCCCACCTCGAACTCGCCGGAAAGGTCGGGCTCGCCGAACACGACGATTTTCAACCGGTCACCGATGCCGACCCGATAGACCCGCTCGAGCGCGGGATCGGGCTCACGGGAAAGGCCCGAGCTGCTCGGTCGTGGCGCTCCCGAGCAGCCGGTTAGCAACACGAGCGCGAGGCCACTGAGAACGAGCATGACGAAGCGGGCGGAACGCAGCACGGGAAACGCACCCTTTGGGACACCGAGCTGCGCCTGGCACACCTGTCTGAGATGGGCTGGCGCAGCATTACTGGCTGCCAAGGTTGCTGTGCCAGGGTTGCTCCTTGGTAAACGCTTCCTTGCCCAGACCCGCCATGGTTAACAGCGCCTTGACCCGCTTGCCGTTTCGGGGCGAGTACCCAGAAGCCTGGAAACCCACGACAGTCGGCTTCTTGCCCGCCCTCCGTGAGGAGCACGGCATCGCCGTGATGCGGACAGGACGGCTTTGGTACAGGAGCTTGTGACTCTGGGGACTAGTGTTCCGGCCCATTCATTCGATTCCGGCGAAGCTGGATCAATGAATGGAAAGACGGAACACAAACAAGGAGATGGCTAGTGGGCGCACCATTCTTTTGGGTTACCGAATGAATGTGTCGGAACACTAGAGCCGGAAGACCGAGGCCTGCAGCCGCATCAGATCGAACTCGCAGACGATGCGGAAGGGCTCGCGTCGGGCCACGATCAGCAGATAGGGCACGCGGGCATTGGCATCCCAGAGCTCGGCGCCCATCTGCCACAGGCTCATGTTGAGGTTGTTCTTGCCCACGCTCAACTCGATCGCCTCGGGCTCGCTCCAGGAGAGAGAGGAGACCGAAAGGTTGCGCGCCGCGGCTTCGCGCGCGCAGGAGCGGGCCGCGTCGGCACGATAGGTGGTGACGAGCGTCTCGGCAATCGTCTGGCGATAGAGCATGTCCTGGTAGCCGATCTTGGCGGCGGCCAGCAACAGGATGAAGATCACGAGACTACGCACGACGATGCCTCCCCAACGGCGCAGGGCTCGCGCCCCGCACTCCGAGCGACCAGTGTGCGTCAGTATGGTGAAGAATGCGTTGCTGATCGTGCCTGCGATCTGGGCACGGACGGGTGAGGGCATTGGCGGGGGCGATCGTCCTGTGTAGAAACACCTACGTCGACCAAGGTGGCCAAGGGGCTCGCACCACTCCCTCCTGGCAAAGGAGCCTGGCATGCCGAACGACTTGCTGGAGCTGGCATGGGCTTGGGCGTCGTCCCTCCGGGCAGCCGCGGTTGCGGCGCTGTTGCTCGCGGTCCCGTTCGGGGCGGCAGCGGGCGCTGCTGGTCCGTGTCCGGATGCCGTGCCACCCCAAGCCGCCCAAGGCAGCGGCTGGTACTGCCTGACGGACTCCGATACGGCGGTCGTCTTCATCCATGGGCTGGGCTCCAGCAATGCGACCGCCTGGCAGAGCGAGGAAGTCGGCAGCGACGGCAGGAAGCCCTATTGGCCGCAACTCGTGCTCGACGACGACCGGCTCGGGCAGCCCTCCGTGTTCCTCGCGAGCTTCTTCACGGCGATCGACAGCGGCAGCTACGGATTCGAGCGCGCCGCCGAGGATGTGTTCGCCGATCTGCGTCAGAGCTTTCCGGGCCGGCCTTCCCCGCTCGACAAGAAGACCATCCTGTTGGTCGCGCACAGTCTCGGCGGCATCATCGCCCGCCAGATCCTGGTTGCCCACACAGACGCCTTCCAGGGCAAGCGGGTCGGACTATTGCTCGTCGCCTCGCCCTCGCACGGCTCGCGCAATGCGAGCGATCTGGCTGCGATCGTCGGGCTGACCGGCAATCGCATGATCGAGCAGCTCCAGTGGGAGAATGCGGACCTGATGGCGCTCGATGCCGACTTCAGGCGGCTGGTAGACGAACGTGCCAAGCGCCTGCCAGGGCTGGTCGGCATGGAGCTGATGGAGCAATGGGCGTTGCCGATCGTGCCGCTCCGGATCGCGCTGCTGAATGCGCTCTACCAGAGGCTCGGCTTCCGGCCGGTGGTCGAGGAGCAATCCGCGGCCGTCTATTTCGAGGACCGGCGGCCGATCGCGGCTTCAGACCATCTGAGCATCGCCAGGCCTGCCTCGATCAATGCGCGCCAGCATGGGGCATTGCTGGATCTGCTGGCGTGGACGGCCAAGGTCGACACGACCTGTCTCGCCCCCGACGCCATGCAGATCGAATTCGAGATGCAGGCTCAGCGAAAGGTCGCGGAGACTGCGAGGTCGCCGGTCTATGCGCTCGAGCGGCGCGACCGCTCGGGCCTGCTTCTCAACTCGCTCGAGCTCGGTCGCGATCCGGGCGACGGGATCTATCGGGCGAGCCTGGCGGCCAAGCGCTTCGTCTGCCCGGGCGAAGCGTTCGAGGCGCGGCTGTTGCGGTTGCCGGAGACGGGCGAGCTGCTGACGGAGGATGGGCGCCAGACCCACGCGTGCTTCGAGCGCGCGAGGCTGGCGCCGGCGGATCCCTCTGCGCGTCTGGTTTGCGAGGAAGGCCGCGATTGTTTCGTCGATCCCCAGCGGCGAGGCCTCGCCGAGGCCTGCACGCGGGTCGTCGCGCTCGCGGAGATGGCCCCGGCCGTGCGGCATTGGGCGATCCCGGCGATCGAGGATCTCGTGCGCATGCCGGCCGCCGAGCGACCCGGCTACACCGAGTTCCAGATCCGGTCGGGCCGGCTCGCCGGGCTCGAAAGCGCTACCGCCATGACCGCCGCCATCGCGGTCAATGGGGTGCCGGTCTATATCGGCGGTCACCGGCCCCACGAGGAGCGGTTCCCGTTCAACGGCGCGGCGGGCGTCGATTTCACCTTCGCGCTCGAGAACCTCGGGTTCACCGGCGGCACCGACGGCTATGAGAGCATCGCCGCCGAATTGAAGTTCTACGCGGGCGACGAGCTGCTGAAGACGTCGAGTCTCGCGCGCGGCTACGTGTCCTACCGCCATGCCAAGCGCGAGCGGATCACGGACGCCAATGGCTCCGACCCGTTCGAATGGCAGGGCTTCTATCGCCCGGCCGATCAGAACGAGGGCTACGAGGTGATGCTGACCTGGGGTGACTATGCCCATGTGAAGCGCTGGAAGGCCATGATCGACAAGTCGGGGTGGCGGATCGACGGCAACCCCGTCGTCGGTGTCATCCGGCCGAGGCGCAGGGACGGCATCGCGCACGGGCTCATCCTCGGCACGGTGCTGACCAGCAACAGCCAGGTGAAGTCGCTGTTCGCCCTCGATCGGGCAAAGGAGCTCTGCGGGGAGGTGCAGCTCCGCGACGAGCTGTCGGCGTCGATCAAGCGCCTGGCCCATCTGTTCCGGTTTCCTGCGGCGACCTTCTCCGACGTGAAGGATCGGGGCGAGCGGGTCGGCAGCTGCCGGGATATGTAGTCGAGCGCATGTGTGCACGGGCGACCACCCTCAGTCGCCAGTTCGGATGGAGCAGAGCAATGGCGAAGCAGGTATTCTACGGTATCGGTCTTGCGGTTCTGATCGCGCTTTCGACGCCACCGGCGGCGACTGCGGACGAGCGCGATACTTGCCTCGCGGCGGCAGCCAAGGCGAGCGAGCTCTCGGCGGAGGGCACGCAGCTCCGCGACGCGTGCCTGGCGTTCGTGGCACCAGAGGGCCTCGGCGACGAGGACCACGATCTGGCTGTCGACGAGGCGTGCAAGCCGGCGCGGGATGCGTGCGGGCAGGTCTCGCCCTGGGACGCGATCGAGGCTTGCGAGCTGGCGGCTCAGAGCGGTCAGCTCGGCGGCGGGGAGATCGCCGAGGTCGATCAGGCGAGCGATGTGCTGAGAAAGTTCAGCGAGAACGTCTGTCCGCCGCAGTGAGGGTTGCCGCCGCCGCGATGGCGTGATTGTCTCTTGCCGCCGGGATCGGTTTCGCGGCAGGGGGCGAACTCATCAGACCGGCGGGGCAAGGGATGGACGGAGCGGCAAGGCACGGGTTCCGCGTGCTCGAGAACGAATGGATCAAGCTGGCCGACGGGACCCGGCTCGCCGCCAGGATCTGGCTGCCCGACGGGGCGGCGAAGAAACCGGTCCCGGCGATCCTCGAGTACCTGCCCTATCGCAAGCGTGACGGCACGACGGCACGCGACGAGACCAACTATCCCGTGTTCGCCGAGGCGGGCTATGCGGGGGTCAGGGTCGATATCCGCGGCAGCGGCGAGTCGGAAGGCCTCTTCGACGACGAGTACTCCCCACGCGAGCTCGCCGAGGGCTGCCAGGTGATCGACTGGATCGCCGCGCAATCCTGGTGCACCGGCGCGGTCGGCATGATGGGCATTTCCTGGGGTGGCTTCAATTCGCTGCAGATCGCGGCGCTGAGGCCCGAGCCCCTGAAGGCCGTGATCTCGATCGCCTCGACCCTCGACCGCTTCAACGACGACATCCACTACAAGAACGGCTGCCATCTCTCTGCCCAGCTCTCCTGGTCGGGGACGATGCTGGCCTACAGCTCGCGCCCGCCCGACCCCCTGCTCGTCGGCAATCGCTGGGGCGAGATCTGGCGCGAGCGCCTCGAGCACGTGCCCTGGCTGCTCGACATCTGGCTGCGCCACCAGACCCGCGACTCCTATTGGCAGCATGGCTCGATCTCAGAGGACTATGCGGCGATCGAGGCGGCGGTGCTGATCATCGCGGGCTGGGCCGACGGCTACAGGAATGCGCCGCCGACGGCCGCTGCCCATCTGAGGGCACCGGTGAAGGCGATCAACGGGCCCTGGGTCCACAAATACCCTCACTTCGCCTGGCCCAAGCCCCGCGCCGACTTCCACGCCGAGGCGATCCGCTGGTGGGACCGCTGGCTGAAAGGCAAGAAGAACGGCGCCGACAAGCTGCCCGCCTATCGCGCCTACATCACCGAGGGCATCCGCCCTTCGACCTGGCGGGCCGCCGATCCGGGCCGCTGGGTGGCGGAGAAATCTTGGCCCGCCAAGGGCATCAAACCGCGCGTGCTGCACCTGAATCCCGACCGCACGCTCGACCGCAAGGCGCGCGGCGAGGGCGTGCTCGCGATCAAGTCGCCACAGGATACCGGCACGGCATCGGGTGAGTGGTTCACGCTGAAGCCGGACGGGGAGCTCGCCGGCGACCAGCGCGGCGATGATGCCGGCTCGCTGGTGTTCGAGACGGCCGTTCTGCCGGAGGCAATCGAGATCCTCGGCCGGCCGGTGCTGCGCCTGCCGGCCGCAATCGATGCCCCGACCGGCAATCTGATCGCGCGCCTCCTCGACGTGCACCCGGACGGCGTTGCCACGCGGGTCTCGTTTGGCACGCTGAACCTCGCCCATCGGGGCGGCAACGCGCACCCCAAGCCGATGCCGCCCGGCGAGTCGGAGCCGATCGAGATCCGGCTCGACGAGTGTGGCCATCGCTTTCGGGCGGGTCATCGACTGCGGCTCGCGATCTCGACCGCCTATTGGCCGATGGTGCTGCCGCCGCCTACCGCGGTGACAGCGACGCTGAAGCTGGGAGCGTCGGCAACACTCGAGCTGCCGGTGCGCAAGGGCGGAGATTCGATCGAGATGCCCGAGCCCGCCAATCCCGATCCGATGCCGCACTACCGGGAGCTTGCCCCGGCCGCGGCGCGCCGCACGGTCGAGCGCGATCTCAACAAAGGCACGACGCGCTATTCCGTGCACGAGGACTCGGGCAGCCACGAGGTGCCCGACACGGGCGGGCTCGTCACGCGGGAGTTGCGCGAGGAAACCTACACGATCGCCGCCGACGATCCGCTGTCAGCAGTCGCGCAAACGCGATGGTTGGTGGAGCGCAACCGCGGCGCCTGGTCGATCCGCACGGTGACGACGCAGCGGCTCACGGCCAATGCAACTCATTTCCTGATCGAGGCTCGGCTCGAGGCCTACGAAGGCGCGAGCCTCGTGATCGAGCGGCGCTGGAACGAGCGGGTGAGGCGGGAGATGATGTGATGAATGGTGCTTGTGGCCTGTACCGGTCAATTTGACTCATGGTCAGTCGCTGCGAACACTGATTCCTGCCTTGTCGGGTTCAACCGACAGGGCAAACCGATCATGGCGAACAAGAAATTCGTTGTCGAACTCGACACGCAAGAGCGCGCACGGCTGAACACTTTGATCTCCAAAGGCAAGGCTCCGGCGAAGGTGATCCTCAAGGCGCGCATTCTGCTGAAGGCCGATCAGGCCGAAGG
>JANPDA010000434.1:0-3100 GCA_031431235.1 Hyphomicrobiaceae bacterium | reverse complement strand
TGAAGCGGATCGCCAAGGGGAAGGCGAGGCTGGTGAAGGTAGGCGAGATCAGAGAGAAGCCCGCGCTTCCTTCCGTCACTGATCCCGAAAAGCCGTTTGTTCTCCCGGCAACTTGGGAGTGGGCGCGCTTTGCTAACATTGTTGACTTCTCTGCCGGGTGCAGATTCCGGCCCATCGCGGACACCCATTCCGGCGCATCGCGGACAGCGTTCCGGTGATTGCGGACAGTTTCTGATGAGCGTTTAGACAGCGCATCCGTCGACATCCGAATCAGCAGATCGAGTCCCCCTGTCAAGAACTACGGGGGTGACCGATGGCGGGGATGAGAGTGTCGATGAGGAAGATCCGGGAAGTGCTGCGGCTGACGCACGAGCTGGGGCTCAGCGTCCGTCAGGTGAAGGAAGCGACAGGCGTCGGCAAGACGGCGGTTTCCGAGTACGTGAGCCGCGCCAGGGTGATCGGGATCACGTGGCCAATCCCACCAGAGATCAGCGATGCCGAGCTGGAGCGGCGGCTGTTCACGCCGGCCGGCTTCCACGATGGCCCGACACGCACGGTTCCCGACTGGATCAAGGTGCACGAAGAACTCAAGCGGCGTGGCGTGACGCTGCAGCTCTTGTGGGAGGAGCACCGCGCCGAATGTCCCGACGGACATGGCTACTCGCGCTTCTGCGAGATCTACAGCGAGTGGCGCAAGCGTCTTTCGCCGACGATGCGGCAGATGCACGTGGCCGGCGACAAGCTGTTCGTCGACTGGGCCGGCGACACAGTATCGATTATCGATGCGATGACGGGCGAGTTGCACGAAGCGCATCTGTTCATCGCGGCACTCGGTGCGTCGAGCTACACCTATGCCGAGGCGCGCTGGACGGAGACGCTGCCCGACTGGATCGGCGCGCACGTCAACGCGCTCGATTTTCTCGGCGGCGCGCCAAAGGCAGCGGTGCCCGATAATCTGAAGGCGGGCATCACCAAGCCGTCGCGCTACGAGCCGGGCGTCAACAGGACGTATCAGGATCTCGCCGATCACTATGGCTTCGTCGTGCTGCCGGCGCGCGTCCGGCGCCCGCGCGACAAGGCCAAGGTCGAGGCCGCCGTCGGCATCGTCTCGCGCTTCGTGCTCGGCCGGATGCGCAATCGGCGCTTCTTCTCGCTGCACGAGTTGAACGATGCCGTTCGTGACTGCGTAACGCAGATCAACGCGAAGGTGATGAAGCGGCTCAAGCAGAGCCGCAACGATCTCTTCGCCAATCTCGACCGGCCGGCGCTGAAGGGGCTTCCGAGCGAGCGCTATCAATACGCCGAATGGAAGCGCTGCACGGTCGCGCCCGACTATCACGTCGAGGTCGACGATCATTACTACTCGACGCCGTTCGGGCTGCTGCGGGAGACCGTGGACGCCCGCTTCACCGACGCGACAGTGGAGGTCTTCCACAAGGGCCAGCGGGTTGCGAGCCACGTGCGGTCACGCGTTGCGCACAAGCACACGACGATCCCAGAGCACATGCCGTCGAGCCACCGCCGCTACGCCGAATGGTCGCCGGCACGCATGCTGCGCGAAGCCGGGAAGATCGGCCCGGCGACGATCGCGCTGTTCGAGGCGATCATGAAGGCCAAGCCGCATCCCGAGCAGGGCTTCCGCTCATGCCTCGGCGTACTCAGCCTCGTGAAGAGCTATGGACCCGAGCGCATCGAGGCGGCGGCCAAACGCGGCAACGATATCGGCGCCACGACCTACGGCTCGATCAAATCGATCCTGCAGAACGGGCTAGATCGCGCGTTCGCCAAACCGAGCACGCCGGATGCCTCCCCGATCCGGCACACCAACATCCGCGGGCGTGACTACTACCACTGAGCAGCTCCCGGATGATCGCGTGCTCCGGGAGGCCCGCAAGCGGCGGCATGCGCAGACCACGTGCGGGTGAAAAAGAAAACGAGGAACGACACATGCTTCCACATCCCACACACGATCGGCTGGTGGCCCTCGGGTTCACCGGCATGGCGAAAGCGCTCGAAGAACAGCGAGGCCAACGCAATGTCGAAGGGCTCACGTTCGAGGAGCGGCTCGGCCTGCTCGTCGATCGCGAGGCCACCGAGCGCGAGAGCAAGCGGCTCCTCACGCGGCTGAAGTTCGCGAACCTCCGGCAGAATGCGACCATCGAGGATCTCAACACGAAAGCCGCGCGTGGCCTCGACAAGGCGCTCTTCGCAAAACTCGCGACCGGCGAATGGGTCGCGCGGCGGCAGGATCTTCTGATCACAGGCAAGACCGGCACCGGCAAGAGTTGGCTCGCCTGCGCGCTTGGCCATAAGGCGTGCCGCGACGATCGTTCGGTGCTCTATCATCGCGTGCCACGCCTGCTCGACGCACTCGCGCTGGCACGCGGCGACGGCCGCTATGCACGCCTGCTCAAGAGCCTCGCCCGTGTCGAGCTGCTGATCCTCGACGACTGGGGCCTGGCGCCGTTGACCTCGCAGCAGGGCCGCGACCTGCTCGAGATCGTCGACGATCGCCATGGCCGCGCCAGCACCATCGTGACGAGCCAGCTGCCGGTCGATCACTGGCACGAGCTGATCATCGATCCGACGATCGCGGATGCCGTGCTCGATCGTCTCGTGCACACCGCGCACCGCCTCACGCTCGACGGCGAGACCCTGCGCAAACCGCCGCCGGAAAAAGCGGCCAAGCGTGGCAAACTTGACACGGACGCCGCCGAGTGAACCATTGAAACCGTCGACGGGAGCCGCTGTCCGCGATCACCGGAATGCTGTCCGCGATGGATCGGAATCGTGTCCGCGATCAATCGGAATGACTGTCCGCCTTCGCCGGAATCCGCACACGATCAGCAGCAGCCAGAATTCAGGCTCGCGCAATGCACGCCAGAACGTCATCGGGCGGTCATCGTCGCTCACAGGCCGCGCAGCTCCTTCGTCGGCAGATGCACGCCGGGAAACTTCCCATGGATGCCGAACCAGGCCTCGAGCTCGGCGAGATCGCTCTCGCTCAGCCGGGCCTTGCCCTTCGGCAGCAGAAGAACGAGCTCAGGGTCGATCGAGGTTTCCGGAAGCCAGACAACGGGTCCGAAATTGGCTTTCGTCC
>JANPDA010000433.1:0-1775 GCA_031431235.1 Hyphomicrobiaceae bacterium | reverse complement strand
GGCGACCAGCTGGCGAGACCATCCTCGGCGGGCGTGATGTTGGGGATCCAGTCCTTGCCTTCGGGCGCGGGTCCGCCAGCCAGGTGCTTGCTCGCATCGAATCCCCCGATCGGATTGCGCGGCGTATGGCACTCGCCGCAGTGACCGGGCCCTTCGACCAGATAGGCGCCGAGGTTCCAGTCGGTTGGCTTCGAAGGGTCGGCCGCGAAGGTCTTGCCGTCGAGGAACAGCAGCTTCCACAGCCCCAGGCCGCGCCGGAGGCGGAAGGGCAATGCCAGCTCGTGGGGCTTGCTGGGCTTGGCGACCGCTGGCAGCGTCATCAGATAGGCCTTGAGGTCGAGGACATCCTCGACCCGCATGCGTTGATATGACGTATACGGAAAAGCTGGATAGTAATGGCTTCCCGCTGGCGACACGCCCTTCACCATGGCTGTGACGAACTCGGCGTCGCTCCAGCCGCCGATCCCGTCCTTCGGGTCGGGCGTGATGTTGGGAACATGGAAGGTGCCGAACGGCGTCACGAGGCAACGCCCGCCTGCGAGCACGTGCTTGTCCTTCGACTGGGGATCGGCGCACTTGCCCGATAGCGGCTCCCCATGGCAGGACGAGCAGCCGCCCGCGTAGAAGATCCGCTCGCCCTGGAGGGGATCGGCCTTGTAGCTCGGCAAGGCCGCTGCTTCGATCGTCCGCGGCACGGTGAGGAGGTAGAAGCCGGCGAGCCCCCCGAGCGTGAGTGCGCCGAGAACGATCAGAAGTCGGCGCATCGGGTGCCTCCAGGTATGGGGTGTCGGTCGCGGGGGCGAGTATGCGCGATTGGGCAGCGCGATGCCACCTCCACGCCGGACAAGCAGCCGGTCTTCAACCATGACGAGACCTTGCGCATTGCCCTGGCGTCCGACCCGTGGCATCAGACGCCGATGGATCCTGACACTGATTTCATGACCCGCGGCGAGCGCCAACGGCCGGGCATCGGCGGCCCTTGCCGCAATTGCGCCCGCTGGCGGAGGATCGCGCTCGGCGCGGCGCTCGTCGCCGGATTGCTGTGGGCGATCGATACCGTGGTGATGAGCTTGTGGCCGGCCCAATGACGGGTGTGCTCACGACAGCGGGCTCAGGATCTCGCGGATGAGCTTCTGGCGGATCGCGTCGCGGTAGTCCGCGAAATCGCGGGCGGCCATGACGAAGCTCGCAGGCCCGCCTATCACATAGCCTTCGTAGTAGCGATCGAGGCTCGGCACGTCGCTCAGGATGGCGAGCCCGTTGATCACGATGCCCTGGTCGACCGCTCGGTCCCGCGCCTCTTCGGGCGGGCGGCCATCGCTGTTCTGGCCGTCGCCCGAAACGTCGATGACATGGCGCGGGCTGCGAAATGGGCTCAGCGCGAGTTGGGCAACCGCAAAATCGATGGCGCCGCTGATCGAGGTTGCGCCATTGATCTCGCCGCGGTTGCTGGCCGCGATTTCGCGGCCGAAGGCGAGCGCGTCGGCTTCGGTCTCGATCAGACGCCATGGGGTCGCTGCCCGCTGCACCGTGGCGCCGGCCCATTGCACGACCAGAACCGCGATCCGCTTGCCCGGACCACTTTTGATCGCATCGAGCACTTCCGGGCTCATGAAGGATTGGGCGATGCCGTCGGTCTGATGCCGGAATTCCCAGTTCATGACGCTGTCGGAGCAATCGATCGCCAGCACCAGCAGCAGATCGACCGCTGGACGCTCCCGCGAGCGCACAGCCGAGATGGGCACGAGCAGCATCACCCAGACGACACCAGCAAC
>JANPDA010000432.1:0-2338 GCA_031431235.1 Hyphomicrobiaceae bacterium | reverse complement strand
CCATTGCCGAGCGGACGAAGGGCGGACTTGCCATCACGCTGCAGACCAAGCCGGAGCGGACGAACCGACCATGAAGACAGTCGCAAGGAAAACGAAAGCCAAGGCCGTCGAGCGGTCCTTCGACGGCGTGCAACTCGCCGTTCTCAACAAGCGCTTCGAGAGCGTCGCCTCCAAGATGGCGAACACGCTGCTCCGGACCGGCCGGTCGGGCGTGCTCAACATGGCGCGTGATTTCTCGTGCTGCATCGTGACGGCCGATTGCGAGCTCGTGACGGCGGCTGAATGCTATCCGATCCACGTACTGCGCGGCGCGGACCTCATGGCGCGCGCCATGAAGGAATTTCACCCGAAGCTGAAGCCGGGCGATGCGTTCCTGCACAACTCGCCCTATCACGGCAACTCGCACGCCGCCGACCATACGATCCTCGTCCCCGTCATCGACGACGAAGGCATCCACCGCTTCACGGTCCTTGCCAAGGCCCACCAGGCCGATTGCGGCAACTCGCTCCCGACGACCTACATGGGGGCGGCGCGCGACGTCTACGAGGAGGGTGCGCTCATTTTCCCGGCCGTGCGCATCCAGCAGGACTACGAGGACAACGCCGACATCATCCGCATGTGCGAGTTGCGCATCCGCGTGCCGGACCAGTGGCGCGGCGACTATCTGGCATCGCTGGGTGCCGCCCGGATCGGCGAGCGCGCCATGCTCGAGATGGGCCGCGACGTCGGCTGGAATGAGCTCGCGGCCTATGTGCAGGAGTATTTCGACTACAGCGAGCAGCTGATGATCAAGGCGATCCGCGGCATGCCGAGCGGGACGGCGTCGGCGACCGCAACGCATGATCCCATGCGCGGAACGCCTCCCAACGGCATCACCATCAAGGCGACCGTCACGATCGACGGCCCGAAGGCGCGTGTGACGGTCGATCTGCGCGACAACCCGGACGCCTATCCGTGCGGGCTCAATCTCTCGCAGGCCTGCGCGCTGTCGGCCGCGCTCGTCGGCATATTCAACTCGGTCGGCCATCTCGTCCCGCCGAACGCGGGCAGCTACCGGCGTGTCGACATCCACCTCAGGGAGGGTGCCGTCGTCGGCATTCCCCGCCATCCCACGAGCACCTCGGTTGCGACGACCAATCTGGGCGACAGGGTCTCCTGTGCAGTCCAGCGGGCGATGGCCGAGATCGGCGAGGGGATCGGCCTCGCCGATGGAGGGGCGGCGATCCCTGCGGCCGCCGGAGTCATTTCCGGTAACGATCCCCGTCACGGCAACGCCCCCTTCTGCAACGAGGTGATCCTCGGCGGCGGCAGCGGTCCCGGCACGCCTTATACCGACGGCTGGCTGACCATGCTCACCATGGGCAATGCGGGCATGCCGCTCGTCGATTCGATCGAGGTCGACGAGATCCACCACCCCATGATCATCCATCAGCGGCGCCTCATTCCCGACAGCGAGGGCGCGGGCAGGTTCCGCGGCGCACCGGGCACGTGCATTGAGTTCGGCCCGCTCGGCTGTGCGATGGAGCTCGGCTATGTGAGCGATGGCCAGTTGAACCCCGCAAAGGGTGCGCGCGGAGGACTGACCGCTGCCCCTGCGAGGCACAGTAAACGCAAGCGCGACGGGTCGCTCGTGTTGATTCCCGACGTGAGCGCCCAGTTCGTGCTCGAGGACGGGGAATCAGTAATCTCGGAGACAGCCGGCGGCGGTGGCTACGGATCTCCACTCGAGCGCGAGCCGGAGCGCGTTCGGACCGACGTCGAGCAGGGTTGGATCACCGTGAAGAAGGCACTCGATGTCTATGGCGTCGCGCTGACAGCGACCGGCGCTGTCGACATTCAGCGCACCGCCCAAAAAAGGGCCCAACTCCGTGGAAGAGATGCGGCCGTCGCGTGAGACTTCTCAGGTCAACACTGAGAGGAAACAGGAAACGGAAATCAGGGAGGAATATATGCTTCGACCACTGCAGCCCATGGCATCGCTGCTGCTCGCGTCGGCCTTTGCAATCGGTGGCCTCGTCGGCACGGCCTCGGCAGCCGATCCGGCCTGCGAGCCCGACAAGCTCGCGGCGAAGTACCCGAGCGTCGCTGGTAAGACGATCAAGATCGGCGCCGATCCCCAGACGCCGCCCTACGTGTTCCGCGATGCGGCCGACTTCAACAAGGTGATCGGATTTGATGCCGATTTCGCGCGCGCAGTTTTCGAGTGCGCGGGCGTGCCCGTCGAGTTCTCGCTCGGCGGCTGGTCGGGCCTGCTCCCCGCCGTCGTCGCCGGCCAGATCGACGTCATGTGGGACGATCTCTACTACACGGCTGAGCGCGCGAAGCAGGCCGACTACGT
>JANPDA010000431.1:0-64496 GCA_031431235.1 Hyphomicrobiaceae bacterium | reverse complement strand
CCCACCGACAACGCCGTCGGCCCGTCGATCGACACGCGGTTGTCGTCGAACAGCACGATGAGCTTGTTCAAGCGTAAGTGCCCGGCGAGCGAGATCGCCTCGTGGCTGATGCCCTCCATCAGGCAGCCGTCGCCCGCGATGCAATAGGTCTTGTGATCGACGATTGCATCGCCGTGGCGCGCGTTCAGCAAGCGCTCGGCCAGCGCCATGCCGACCGCATTCGCCAGTCCCTGCCCGAGCGGGCCGGTCGTCGTCTCGATGCCGGGCGCATGCCCGTGCTCGGGATGGCCAGCCGTATGGCTGCCGAGCTGGCGGAAGGACTTGATCTGGCCGATGTCCATGCCGGGATAGCCGGTCAGATAGAGCAGCGAGTAGAGCAGCATCGAGCCATGCCCCGCCGACAGCACGAACCGGTCACGATCGGGCCAGTCGGGCCTTGCCGGATCGAACTTCAGCACTTGGGAGAAGAGCACCGTCGCCACGTCGGCCATGCCCATCGGCATGCCGGGATGGCCCGATTTCGCCGCCTCGACCGCGTCCATGGCGAGCGCTCGGATCGCGTTCGCCATGTCGGCATGGCTCACCTTGCCGGCGTCTGGCCGCGGCGATTTCGCATTGGACATGGGCTAGGCACTCCCGGAATGATCCTGCAGGCGGTGCTCCCGTTGGAGCGCCTGCGCTGGCGCAAAGTCGAAGGCGACATGTAGCGAATGAGCACGCGGGCGTAAACCCGAACCGGGTTGCTATTGACGGTGGTGCCACGGGCGTGTAGCGAGCACGTTCGAGCGATTGCGCTTGACATCGAATCAGGGACGTGACAAGCCGCGCGTCTTCGGCTAATGATGCGCGCTTCTCAGTGGGAGCCTGTGTGGGCGGACGGCGCCGTTTGACCTGCGCAAAGGGGTGTAGCTCAATTGGTAGAGCGTCGGTCTCCAAAACCGAAGGCTGGGGGTTCGAGCCCCTCCACCCCTGCCAACGGGCGAGCATCGCACGCGATCCTGGTCGGAGAGAGAATTCAGAGCGAGCCGGATGGCCGGGTGGGCAGCTCGAGCTTGGTCTTTGCCACGATAGAAGCAGTTTGACGAGAGAGGTGCCCGCACGATGGCGGCCATTAGTCCTATTGAGTTCATGCGCCAGGTGCGGGCCGAGGTCGCCAAGGTGACCTACCCGAGCCAGCGGGAAACCATGATCACGACGGCCATGGTCCTGCTGATGGTCGTGCTGGCAAGCCTCTTTTTCCTGGCCGCGGATCAGATCATCAGCAGGCTGGTCAGCCTGCTGCTCGGGCTTGGACGTTGAAGCAGACAAGTCGGGTCGAGGCCGTTTCCTGAGCAGCTACTTGAAGAGAGCCATGGCGAAGCGCTGGTACATCGTCCACGCCTATTCGAACTTCGAGCGCAAAGTCGCCGAGGCCATCAAGGAGCGTGCCGCTCAGCAGGGCCTGACGGACTTGTTCGAGGAGGTGCTGGTGCCGATGGAGGAGGTCGTGGAGACCCGGCGCGGGCGCAAAGTGTCCTCGGAGCGCAAGTTCTTCCCCGGCTATGTTCTGGTGAAGATGCAGATGACCGATCAGGCCTATCATCTGATCAAGCAGACGCCCAAGGTCACAGGGTTCCTCGGCACCGACAACAAGCCGATGCCAATCACCGACGGCGAGGCGATGCGGATCTTGCAGCAGGTGCAGGAGGGTGTCGAGCGCCCCAAGCCTTCGATCACCTTCGAGGTCGGCGAGATGGTGCGTGTAGCCGACGGGCCGTTCGCCTCCTTCAGCGGCCAGATCGAGGAGGTCGACGAGGAGCGGGCGAGGTTGAAGGTCGCCGTCTCGATCTTTGGCCGGGCGACCCCGGTCGAGCTCGAGTTCACTCAGGTCGAGAAGGTCGCAAGTTGAGCATACGGCCACGGCGAGCGCCGTAGCCGGTGTAATGGGCGACAGGGAGCACGAGCGTGCCCTACCGCCCGAAGACGTGGAAGGACCCGGACCTCACGCCAGGGGCCCAGTCGAGGTTCGCACCACGGATCCAGCATGAGGGCCAATTCTGGCCGGAAAGGGAGCAATGGCGAAGAAAATCGACGGCTACATCAAGTTGCAGGTTCCAGCGGGCAAGGCCAATCCGTCACCGCCGATCGGACCCGCGCTCGGCCAGCGCGGCGTCAACATCATGGGCTTCTGCAAGGAGTTCAATGCCAAGACCAAGGATCTCGAGCCGGAGATGCCGATCCCGGTCGTCATCACTGTGTTTTCGGACAAGTCGTTCACCTTCGAGATGCGCACGCCGCCCGCTTCCTTCCTGCTGAAGAAGGCCGCCAAGATCACGAGCGGCTCGCAGACCCCGGGGCGCGGCAGTGCTGGCACCGTGACGATGGAGCAGTGCCGCGACATCGCGAAAACCAAGCTTGCCGACCTCAACACGGGCGATCTCGATCAGGGCGCGCGGATCATCGCGGGCTCCGCCCGCTCGATGGGTCTGCAGGTGACGGAGTAGGGCCATGGCAACGAACGGAAAACGCTACAAGGAAGCCGTCAAAGGCGTCGATCGCGACAAGCTCTATGGCGTCGAGGAGGCCGTGAAGCTGGTCAAGGCCGGCGCCAAGGCGAAGTTCGACGAGACGGTCGAGATTTCGATCAACCTGGGTGTCGACCCCAAGCATGCCGACCAGATGGTTCGCGGCGTGTGCCAGCTGCCCAACGGCTCGGGCCGCACCATGCGGGTCGCCGTGTTCGCCAGGGGCGACAAGGCCGAGGATGCGCGCAAAGCCGGCGCCGATGTGGTCGGCGCTGAAGACCTGGTCGAGCAGGTGCTGAAGGGTACCATCAACTTCGATCGCTGCATCGCCACGCCCGACATGATGCCGCTGGTTGGCCGGCTCGGCAAGGTGCTGGGCCCGCGTGGCCTGATGCCCAACCCCAAAGTCGGCACCGTCACACCCAATGTCGCCGACGCGGTGCGGGCCTCCAAGGGCGGCGCCGTCGAGTTCCGGGTCGAGAAGGCGGGCATCCTCCAGGCCGGTGTCGGCAAGGCGAGCTTCACCGAGGTTGCGCTGGTCGAGAACCTGAAGGCGTTCGCGGACGCAGTCATCAAGGCCAAGCCGGCCGGCGCCAAGGGCACCTATTTGAAGCGCATCGCGATTTCCTCGACCCAAGGGCCGGGCATCCGGATCGACCTCCAGAGCTTTTCGGGTGGGGGACAGCAGGTTTGATGTCGAAGTGGGAGTAGGGAATAGGGAAATGTGGAGTAGGCAAGAGACTTTATTCTACTCCCAACTCCCTATTCCCCACTCCCTGACCTAACAGTTCCGGACCTCGGTCCGGATCGCGTGGGCTCGCTCGCAAGATCGAGCCCGACCTGTCCGAGATTGCAGGTGCCAGGAGCGATCCTGGCTCAAGCCCAACGGGCCTGCATGAGACGGGAGACGGACAGACGGAGCAGGATACTCTGCGCCGTCGGTTCGAACCTCGCGGGCGATCGCGCTCTGGGAGTTGCCTCGAGGCAGCGTCCGGATTGCGTTGGACAGGCAAGAGACGCTGTCGTGGCGCGGGCTTGCCAGCCGGATCGCGCTACCGGCAGCACGGTGCAATCGCGGCTGAGCGAGGCAAGCTCGGCTGCATCAGTGGAGAGAGCAAGTGGAAAGAGCTCAGAAGTCCGAGTTCGTCGCGACCTTCCACAAGGCGCTAGCTGTCGCCAACGTGGTGGTCGTCGCCCACTATGCCGGCCTCTCGGTCGCTCATATGACCAAGCTGCGCCGCCAGATGAAACTGGTGGGCGGCACGGTCAAGGTGGCCAAGAACCGGCTCGTCAAACTCGCCCTCCAGGGGACCCCGTCCGCCGGCATCGCCGATCTGTTCAAGGGGCCGACCGTCGTCGCCACCTCGACGGATCCGGTCTCGGCGGCCAAGGTCGCCGTCGCCTTCGCCAAGGAGCACGACAAGCTCGTGATCCTGGGTGCGGCGATGGGGTCGACAGTGCTCGACCGGGATGGCGTGAAGGCACTTGCCGAGTTGCCCTCGCTCGATGAGTTGAGGAGCAAGATCCTGGGTCTGATCCAGGCGCCGGCAAGCAGGATCGCCCGTCTCGTCAGTGAGCCGGGAGCGGGTCTGGCGCGCGTCATCCAGGCGCGGGCAACGGAAGGCGAGAAGGCGGCCTAGCACTTCGAGCGCTAAGGCCGGGGCAATTCGAAGGTTCACAGGGTTCAAACCGAAAAAGGTCGTGTCAACATGTCCAAGCTTGAGAAAATCGTCGACGAGCTGAGCGGTCTCACCATCATCGAGGCCGCCGAGCTCACCAAGATGCTCGAGACCAAGTGGGGCGTTTCCGCTGCCGCTCCCGTCGCGGTTGCAGCCGTCGGCGGCGGCGCTGCCGCGGCCGTCGTCGAGGAGAAGACCGAGTTCGACGTCATCCTGATTTCGGGCGGCGACAAGAAGATCAACGTCATCAAGGAGGTCCGCGCCATCACCGGGCTCGGCCTGAAGGAGGCGAAGGATCTGGTCGAAGCCGGCGGCAAGGCCGTGAAGGAAGGCATCTCCAAGGCCGACGCCGAGGCCATGAAGAAGAAGCTGGAGGAGGCCGGCGCCAAGGTCGAGCTGAAGTAGCATCGTTTCGGCTGGCGAGGGCAATAGCTTGTCCCGCCAGCCGGCATTGCCACCAGGGCGATGCCGGCATCAGGGGGCCACAGACTTTCCGATCGCTATCGAGGACCTAGATGGATCCAAAAGTCCGCACCATCGTCGTGACGTTGCTGTTCGGCCTCATTGCCGGATGGCTGGCAAGCTTCATTGTCGGCGGAGGAGGCGTGTTGCGATACATCGTGACCGGCCTGATCGGAGCCGCGGTCGGTGGCTATCTGATGCGGGCGCTCGGCATCAATCTGGGAATCAAGAACGAGCTCTTCGCCGAGATCGTGACAGCAACGATTGGCGCGATCGTGGTCGTGCTGCTCGCAAGGATGATCGCGTGAGGACACACCGATCGCCCGCATCGTGGCCGGGCAAGAAACGAAGGTGAGTTTCAGAACGGTTCCCTCGAGGCTCCAGCAGGAGCTTGGGGAGAGCCGTTTTCGGCATCGCGGCACCGGCAACTGGCCGGTCTGAGGATGCCGCAACAGCATCGATGGTGGCTGGGCCTGCGGGCAGGCCTACGACCACCGACAACAGTGCGCGGCCTCCGGACCGTGCTGGAATCAGGAAGGACGAGGAAGCTCAATGGCTGACACCTTCATCGGGCGCAAGCATTTCAGGAAAAAGTTCGGTCACATCGCCGAGGTGGCGGAGATGCCGAACCTGATCGAGGTCCAGAAGCGCTCCTACGACGAGTTCCTGATGGTGGACACGCCCAAGGGCGGGCGTCCCGATCAGGGTCTGCAGTCCGTGTTCCGGTCGGTGTTCCCGATATCGGACTTCTCGGGTCGCGCCACGCTCGAGTTCGTCAAGTACGAGTTCGAGCCGCCGAAGTACGACGTCGACGAGTGCCAGCAGCGCGACATGACGTTCGCCGCCTCCCTCAAGGTGACGATCCGGCTGATCGTGTTCGATGTCAGCGAGGAGACCGGCGCCAGGTCCGTCAAGGACATCAAGGAGCAGGAAGTCTATATGGGCGACATGCCGTTCATGACCTCGAACGGCACCTTCATCGTCAACGGCACCGAGCGCGTGATCGTCTCGCAGATGCACCGCTCGCCCGGCGTCTTCTTCGACCACGACAAGGGCCGCACCCATTCCTCGGGCAAGCTCCTGTTCGCCGCCCGCATCATTCCCTACCGCGGCTCCTGGCTCGACTTCGAGTTCGACGCCAAGGACAGCGTCCATGTGCGTATCGATCGCAAGCGCAAGCTGCCGGTGACGACACTGCTCTATGCGCTCGGGCTGACGGGCGAGGAGATCCTGAGCTCCTTCTACAGACGGACCATGATCAAGACCGCCAAGGGCGGCTGGAAGATGCCCTTCGTCGCCGACCGCTGGCGCGGCGTGACGCCATCCTCCGATCTCGTCGACGCCAAGACTGGGGAGGTCGCGATCGAGGCCGGCAAGAAGGTGACGGCCAAGCTCGCCCGCAAGCTGCTCGACGACGGGCTGAAGGATCTGCTGGTCCAGGACGACGACATCCATGGCCGGTATCTGGCCGAGGACATGGTCGACCTGTCGACCGGCATCATCCATGGTGAAGCCGGCGACGAGATCGACGAGGAGCTGCTCGCCAAGCTGCGCGAGGCAGGGATCAAAGAGCTGCCGCTGCTCGATATCGATCACATCAACACCGGCGCCTTCATCCGCAACACGCTCAACAACGACAAGAACGTCGACCGCCACGGCGCCCAGATCGACGTCTATCGGGTCATGCGCCCCGGCGAGCCACCCACGCCGGAAGCGGCAGACGGCCTTTTCAACGGACTGTTCTTCGATTCCGAGCGCTACGACCTTTCCGCGGTCGGTCGCGTGAAGATGAACACGCGCCTCGAGCTCGACTGCCCCGACACCGTGCGCACCTTGCGCAAGGAGGACATCCTCGCCGTGATCCAGACGCTGGTGGCGCTGCGTGACGGCCGCGGCGAGATCGACGACATCGACAATCTCGGCAACCGCCGCGTTCGCTCGGTCGGCGAGCTGATGGAGAACCAGTACCGCATCGGCCTCCTGCGCATGGAGCGCGCGATCAAGGAGCGCATGAGCTCGGTCGACATCGACACCGTCATGCCCCAGGACCTGATCAACGCGAAACCGGCGGCCGCCGCCGTGCGAGAATTCTTCGGCTCCTCGCAGCTCTCTCAGTTCATGGACCAGACCAACCCGCTCTCCGAGATCACCCACAAGCGGCGCCTCTCCGCGCTCGGACCGGGCGGCCTCACGCGCGAGCGTGCAGGCTTCGAGGTGCGCGACGTGCATCCGACCCACTACGGCCGGATCTGCCCGATCGAGACGCCCGAGGGCCCCAACATCGGCCTCATCAACTCGCTCGCGACCTTTGCCCAGGTCAACAAGTACGGCTTCATCGAGAGCCCCTATCGCAAAGTGGTCAACAACCGCGTCACGGATGAGGTGATCTATCTATCCGCCATGCAGGAGGCGCGGCACTACATCGCCCAGGCCAATGCCGACCTCGACGACCAGGGCCGCCTGCTCGGCGACTTTATCGAGTGCCGGCATGCAGGTGACGTGCTGCTGATCCCGGCGGACAAGGTCGACTTCATCGACGTGTCGCCAAAGCAGCTCGTGTCGGTCGCTGCCGCGCTCATTCCGTTCCTCGAGAACGACGACGCCAACCGCGCGCTGATGGGCTCCAACATGCAGCGCCAGGCGGTGCCGCTGATCCAGGCCGAGGCCCCGTTCGTGGGCACCGGCATGGAGCCGGTGGTCGCCCGCGATTCTGGCGCTGCCATTGCCGCGCGCCGGACCGGCGTGATCGACCAGGTCGACGCGACCCGCATCGTCGTGCGCGCCACCGAGGAGACCGATCCCTCCAAGCCCGGCGTCGACATCTACCGGCTGCGCAAGTACCAGCGCTCCAACCAGAACACCTGCATCAACCAGCGCCCGCTCGTGCGGGTGGGCGATGCGGTCAGCGCCGGCGACATCATCGCCGACGGCCCGTCGACCGACCTGGGCGACCTCGCGCTCGGGCGCAACGTGCTGGTCGCGTTCATGCCGTGGATGGGGTACAATTTCGAGGACTCGATCCTGATCTCCGAGCGCATCGTCCGCGACGACATCTTCACCTCGATCCACATCGAGAAGTTCGATGTGATGGCCCGCGACACCAAGCTCGGGCCCGAGGAGATTACGCGCGACATCCCCAACGTCGCCGAGGAGAGCCTGAAAAATCTCGACGAGGCCGGCATCGTCTACATCGGCGCCGAGGTCAATCCGGGCGACATCCTGGTCGGCAAGATCACGCCCAAGGGCGAGAGCCCGATGACGCCGGAGGAAAAGCTCCTGCGCGCGATCTTCGGCGAAAAGGCCTCGGACGTGCGCGATACCTCGCTGAAGCTGCCGCCGGGCGTCACCGGCACGGTGGTCGAGGTTCGCGTCTTCAACCGCCATGGCATCGAGAAGGACGAGCGCGCCATGGCGATCGAGCGCGAGGAGATCGAGCGCCTCGCCAAGGACCGCGACGACGAGCTCGCGATCCTCGACCGCAACGTCTATGGCCGTCTGCGTGATGCCCTTTTGGGCAAGGAAGTGTCCAAGGGCCCCAAGGGCGCGCGCAAAGGCACGACCATCGACCAGCCGATCCTCGACGACATCCCGCGAAGCCAGTGGTGGGAGGTCGCCCTCGCCGACGAGAAGGCGATGGGCGAGGTCGAGGCGATCCGGCGCCAGTACGAAAGCGCCAAGAAGAGCCTGGAGCGGCGCTTCGTCGACAAGGTCGACAAGCTCCAGCGCGGCGATGAGCTGCCGCCCGGCGTGATGAAGATGGTGAAAGTCTATGTCGCGGTGAAGCGCAAGCTCCAGCCGGGTGACAAGATGGCCGGCCGACACGGCAACAAGGGGGTCGTCAGCCAGATCGTTCCGGTCGAGGACATGCCCTTCCTCGAGGATGGCACCTCGGTCGATATCGTGCTCAATCCGCTCGGCGTGCCGAGCCGGATGAATGTCGGTCAGATCCTGGAAACCCATCTGGGCTGGGCCTGTCGCGGCCTCGGCCGGATGATCGGGGAAGCCGTCGACAAATTCCGCGAGACCCAAAAGCCCAAGGGCCTGAAGGACCTGCTGCACAAGATCTACGGCAAGGACAAGACCATCGACGGCCTGAACGACGCGGAGCTGACCGAGCTCGGCGAGAACCTGAGGCGCGGCGTGCCGATCGCGACGCCCGTGTTCGACGGCGCTCGCGAAAGCGACATCGTCGACATGCTCCAGCTCGCCGGTTTCGACTCGAGCGGCCAGGTGACACTGTTCGACGGCCGCACCGGCGAGACGTTCGATCGCAAGGTGACCGTCGGCTACAAGTACCTGTTGAAGCTGCACCACCTCGTCGACGACAAGATCCATGCCCGCTCGATCGGCCCCTACTCGCTCGTCACCCAGCAGCCGCTCGGTGGCAAGGCGCAGTTCGGCGGCCAGCGTTTTGGCGAGATGGAAGTGTGGGCGCTCGAGGCCTATGGCGCGGCCTACACGTTGCAGGAGATGCTGACGGTCAAATCGGACGACGTCGCCGGCCGCACCAAGGTCTACGAATCAATCGTGCGCGGCGACGACGGGTTCGAGGCCGGCATTCCCGAGAGCTTCAACGTGCTCATCAAGGAAATGCGGGCGCTCGGCCTCAACGTCGAGCTGGTCGACTCCCAGAGCGGCAACGCCGTTCCGGTGGAGAAGGCCGAGACCGCAAGGCCACGCCTGCCGCGGCCACCGACAGCTGAAGCGGCCGAGTAGCCGCCCGAGCAGGTCCCGAGCCGGGCACGCGGTGACGCCGCGACGCCCGTCCGGGAAGACGAGAATTCCCGCACCACACTCCCGCGTGGGATTTGCCGATCAGTGCCGACGAGCGCGAACAGACGCGCGACACATGCTAGGCGGCCCGCCCCGCCGCCCGATGGAGACAAGCGATGAACCAGCCCGACATCAACAGCGTCTTCAGCCCCCAGGCCCAGGTCCAGACCTTCGACCAGATCCGGATCTCGATCGCGAGCCCCGAGCAGATCCTGTCCTGGTCGTTCGGCGAGATCAAGAAGCCCGAGACCATCAACTACCGCACTTTCAAGCCGGAGCGGGACGGGTTGTTCTGCGCGCGCATTTTCGGGCCGATCAAGGACTACGAGTGCCTGTGCGGCAAGTACAAGCGCATGAAGTACAAGGGCGTCATCTGCGAGAAGTGCGGCGTCGAGGTGACACTCGCCAAGGTCCGGCGCGAGCGCATGGGCCACATCGAGCTCGCCGCTCCCGTCGCCCACATCTGGTTCCTGAAGTCGCTGCCCTCGCGCATCGGCATGCTGCTCGACATGACGCTGAAGGACCTCGAGCGGGTGCTCTATTTCGAGCACTACATCGTGATCGAGCCCGGCATCACCACCTTCAAGATGGGTGAGCTGCTGTCGGAGGAGGACTATCAGCGCGCGCTCGAGGAGTTCGGCGAGGATTCCTTCACCGCCGGCATCGGCGCCGAGGCCATCCGCGAGATGCTGATGGCGCTCGATCTCAACAAGCTGCGCGACGACCTGCGCCAGGAGATCGCCGAATCGACCTCCGAGCTGAAGCCCAAGAAGCTGGCCAAGCGGCTCAAGCTGATCGAAGCGTTCATCGTGTCGGGCAACAAACCCGAGTGGATGATCCTGACGGTCGTGCCGGTCATTCCCCCCGAGCTGCGCCCGCTCGTTCCACTCGATGGCGGGCGCTTTGCGACCTCCGACCTCAACGACCTCTACCGCCGCGTCATCAACCGCAACAACCGTCTGAAGCGGCTGATGGAATTGCGTGCGCCCGACATCATCATCCGCAACGAGAAGCGGATGCTGCAGGAATCGGTCGATGCGCTGTTCGACAACGGCCGGCGTGGCCGCGTCATCAACGGCGCCAACAAGCGGCCCTTGAAGTCGCTTGCCGACATGCTGAAGGGCAAGCAGGGCCGCTTCCGCCAGAACCTGCTCGGCAAGCGTGTCGACTATTCGGGCCGCTCGGTGATCGTGGTCGGTCCCGAGTTGAAGCTGCACCAGTGCGGCCTGCCGAAAAAGATGGCGCTCGAGCTGTTCAAGCCGTTCATCTATTCCCGCCTCGACGCCAAGGGATTGGCGGCGACGGTCAAGCAGGCGAAAAAGCTGGTCGAGAAGGAGAAGCCCGAGGTCTGGGACATCCTCGACGAGGTGATCCGCGAGCACCCGATCCTGCTCAACCGGGCACCGACCCTGCACCGCCTCGGCATCCAGGCCTTCGAGCCGATCCTGGTCGAGGGCAAGGCGATCCAACTCCACCCGCTGGTGTGCGCCGCCTTCAACGCCGACTTCGACGGCGATCAGATGGCCGTGCACGTGCCGCTGTCGCTGGAAGCCCAGCTCGAGGCGCGCGTGCTGATGATGTCGACCAACAACATCCTGCACCCGGCCAATGGCTCGCCGATCATCGTGCCCTCGCAGGATATCGTGCTCGGCCTCTACTACCTGTCGATCGTCATGGACAAGGAGCCCGGTGAAGGCAGCTTGCTGGGGTCGGTGGCCGAGGTCCGGCATGCGCTCGAAGCCAAGACCGTCACCTATCACACCAAGATCAAGGGTCGCGCCCATACGTTCGATGAGAAGGGCAGGCTCGTCAACAAGGTGTTCGACACGACACCGGGACGAATGCTGCTCGGCGAGCTGCTGCCGCGCAGTGGCGGCATCACGTTCGATCTCGCCAACCAGCTGCTGACCAAGAAGACGATCTCCAAGATGATCGACGTGGTCTATCGCTCGTGCGGGCAGAAGGAGACGGTGATCTTCTGCGACAAGATCATGGCGCTCGGCTACTACCACGCCTGCAAGGCCGGCATCTCGTTCGGCAAGGACGACATGGTGATCCCCTCGACCAAGGAGAAGATCGTCGAGGACACCCGTGAGCTCGCCCGCGAGTACGAGCAGCAGTACAATGAAGGCCTGATCACCCAGGGCGAGAAGTACAACAAGGTGGTGGACGCCTGGGCCAAGTGCACCGACCGGGTGGCCAAGGAGATGATGGACCGCATCTCGGCTGTCCACATCGACAAGGCGACCGGCCGCCAGAAGCCCATCAACTCGATCTACATGATGGCGCATTCCGGTGCCCGCGGCAGCCCGGCGCAGATGAAGCAGCTCGCCGGCATGCGCGGCCTGATGGCAAAGCCCTCGGGCGAGATCATCGAGACGCCGATCATCTCGAACTTCAAGGAAGGCCTGTCGGTGCTCGAGTACTTCAACTCGACCCACGGCGCCCGCAAGGGCCTCGCCGACACGGCATTGAAGACGGCCAACTCCGGCTATCTGACGCGCCGTCTCGTCGACGTCGCCCAGGATTGCATCATCCTCGAGGAGGATTGTGGCACCGACGGCGGCATCTCGACGGCAGCCGTCATCACCTCGGGCGAGGTCATCGTCTCGCTCGCCGAGCGTGTGCTCGGCCGCACGCCCGCCGATGACATCACCGACCCGTCGACCGGCAAGGTCATCATCAAGGCCGGCACGCTGATCGGGGAAACCGAGAAGGAGATGATCGAGCAGGCCCAGGTGCAGCAGATCCGCATCCGCTCGGTGCTGACATGCGAGACCGTGACCGGCGTTTGCGGCAAGTGCTACGGCCGCGACCTCGCACGCGGAACGCCCGTCAACCTGGGCGAGGCGGTCGGCGTGATCGCGGCCCAGTCGATCGGGGAACCCGGCACGCAGCTCACCATGCGCACGTTCCATATCGGGGGCACCGCACAGGTGGTCGATCAATCGTTCGTCGAATCGAGCTTCGACGGTATCGTGCACGTGCGCAATCGCAGCGTGGTGCGCAACTCCGCGGGCCAGCTCATCTCCATGGGCCGCAACCTCACGATCGCGATCGTCGACGAGGAGGGCAAGGAGCGCGCCGCGCACAAGGTCGGCTACGGCACGCATCTGCGCGTCGACGAGGGCGACAAGGTCAAGCGCGGCACCCGCCTCGCCGAGTGGGATCCCTACACGCGGCCGATCCTGACCGAGGTCGAAGGCACGGTCGAGTTCGAGGATCTGGTGGAAGGCGTCTCCATCAACGAGCTCTATGACGAGGGCACCGGCATCACCAACCGCGTGATCGTCGACTGGCGCGCGTCACCGCGGGGCTCCGATTTGAAGCCTGCCATCGCCGTCAAGGACAGCAAGGGCAAGCCCGTGAAGCTGTCGCGCGGCGGCGACGCACGCTATCTGCTCTCGGTCGAGGCCATTCTTTCGGTCGAGCCCGGCAACGACGTCAAGGCTGGCGACGTGCTCGCGCGCATCCCGCTCGAGAGCGCCAAGACCCGCGACATCACCGGCGGTCTGCCCCGCGTCGCCGAGCTGTTCGAGGCTCGCCGTCCCAAGGACCATGCGATCATCGCGGAGATCACCGGCACGGTCGAGTTCGGTCGCGACTACAAGAACAAGCGCCGCATCATCATCAAGCCCGACCTCGAGAACGTCGATCCGGTCGAGTACATGATCCCCAACGGCAAGCACATCGCCGTGCAGGATGGCGATCGCATCGAGAAGGGCGAGTACATTCTCGATGGCAACCCGGCGCCGCACGACATCCTGGCGATCAAGGGCGTGGAGGAGCTGGCAGCCTTCCTCGTCAACGAGATCCAGGAGGTCTACCGGCTGCAGGGCGTGACCATCAACGACAAGCACATCGAGGTTATCGTCCGGCAGATGCTGCAGAAGATCGAGGTGGTCGATCCGGGTGACACCGAGTACCTGAAAGGCGAGCAGCTCGACCGGATCGAGATCGACGTGGTCAACGCCGAGATCGAGTCGAATGGCGGCCGTCCGGCGACGATGACGCCGGTGCTGCTCGGCATCACCAAGGCCTCGCTGCAGACGCGAAGCTTCATCTCGGCCGCATCGTTCCAGGAGACCACCCGCGTGCTGACCGATGCCGCCGTCAACGGCAAGTCGGACGACCTCGAGGGACTGAAGGAGAACGTGATCGTCGGCCGGTTGATCCCGGCAGGCACCGGCGGCACGTTGCGCCGGATCCGCAAGATCGCGGCCAAGCGCGACGAGCTGATCCTGAAGGAACGGGCCCGTGCCGAGGCCGAGCGGGCCGCGCTCGCTGCTCCCCCACCCGGTGAGGACGACATTGCTGCCGACGGCGAGAGCGAAAGCGTTTCGGCCGAGGACGCGGCATAGCCCCAGTCCGTTGCCGCAACAACGAGTACGGCCGGAGCGCAAGCCGCTCCGGCTCTGACCCCACCAAAACGATCCCCGGATGCTGCGCGCAACAACGCCGGCTCGGACGGGCTCCCGCCTTCGCCGGCAAGGCGGGATCCGGGTGCAGCACCTTGCCCCCGTCGCGCCGTCCTTTTTCCGCCGCCATTCTCCCTTAGACGCAGCCCCAACCATGAGGCGCTAGTGTCCTGTCTCCGAAATACGCTCAACCCTGCCGCGTCCTCTGAAGCGTATTTCGGAGATGAAAGGACACTAGCAACTCTATGATTCTAGTGTGGTTTCGCCTCGCAAATGCCATCACCGAGCCAGCCGCGGATGCTGGATGGCATTTGCGAGACACCACACTGGGGCGGCTGAACGAGGGCGATGCCGCCGAAGCGGGATCCGCCACCGCCCCCGAGCGCCGTTCGACGAGGGCCGACATGATGAAGCGGGCATTCGCTATTCTGCTGCCGTTGTTGTTGCTGACGCCACTCGGTGCAAGGACAGCGGGGGCCGAGCAGGTGACCATACTGCTGGCGCTGGAGCCGGCGAAAACCACTGGCAAGAGCTGGGATGTCGACCGCGGCGCCGACATGGTCCTCTGCAGCCGGGAGGGTTGCTACAGGTCGGGAGGCAATCTCAAATCCGCCAAGCTCCTGCCGGGCAAGCGCGCACTCTCTCCGCTCGCGGCGCTCAACTTCGGAGGCAAAGCCGGCGCCTGCACCAATCGGCTCGAATGCGTCTATCGCCGGATCGATCTACAGGGCTCGGCCGTCTTCATGCAGCCGATCGACATCGATCTCGACCGCCACGATCGCCTCGAGCACCGCTTCATTGCCCCAGACAGCTCCTGCGTTGTGAAGAAGGCTCAGGTGCGCTGCTTCCGCGGCGTCTATACGCGCGAGTATTCGATGTGGGTCGTGCCTGAGCGGTTGGCCGAGGCGGCTGGGCCCGAGCTGCTGACTGGCGCCCTCGGCGACGGCATGGCCGAAGCCCGCCTCGCTTACGCCGAAGAATTTCTCGGCGAGGAGCGCGAGGCGCTGCCGGGTCTCGTCGCCGACCTCTATCGGCTGGTGCTCGGCGAAGGCATTTCCGAGCGCTGCTCGCGCCGGTTCGACGTGCTGGCGGAAGTCTTCGCGCTTTCAGGCGCGGTCGACCGCAAAGACGGGCCGACCGCCGCGCTCCTGGTCGAATACCTGGATGCCGAGGCTCCCGTGCTGTCGCTGCAGCGCTCGATCCAGACCCAACCGCGGGCATTCTGGACCCTGCATGATGCCATCAACCGGCTGAGCTCGCTCGCCTCCGCCGAAACCGTACGCCACGACCCCAACGCCACCGGCATAGCGCTCGGCGACACGAGTGGGGCCTCCGCGCTGCTGGTCGGACCCGATGCGGACGAGGCAGCACGCGACCTGATCGACCGGTGCGAAGGCCACGACGAGACCGACCTCTCCTCGATCGTGAAGCGCAAGAGGAGCTGAGCTCGGGTAGGCAGCCGGACGAGGCGCTTGCCGGCAATGCCGCGTCCTCTATGATCGGCCGCGATCTCCCGCCCGAGGACCCGACAGATGAGCGCTCCCAGACGTCGTTCCGACCGCGTGGACCGGGCGCAACGCCGGGATGCGCCCGTCCCGCAGCGCCCCTGGAAGCAGATCGAGCTGCCCTATCGGCCCATGGAGATCCTCTCGGCCGACCAGGTGATGTCGATCCACGACGCCGCCCTCGGCGTGCTCGAGGAGATCGGCATGAAGGTGCTGCAGCCTCGCGCGCGGGCCTTCTACAAACGCGCGGGCGCCCAGGTGGACGAGGGCAACCAGCGTGTCCGCTTCGACCGGGACATGCTGCTGGAGCTGGCGGGCAAGGCGCCCTCCTCGTTCACGCTCGAAGCGCGCAACCCGGCGAGGAGCCTGAAGCTCGGCGGCCGGCATGGGATCTTCACCTCCGTCGGCGGCCCGGCCTATGTGCACGACCTCGACAAGGGGCGACGCCCAGGCACCTATGCCGAGATGTGCGACTATCTCCGCGTGATCCAGTCGCTGAACGTCATCCACCAGGAGGGCGGCGGCCCGTTCGAGCCACTCGACCTGCCAGCCGACACCCGTCACCTCGATCTCTACCTCGCCGAGATCACGCTGCTCGACAAGAGCTGGCAACCGCAGGGGCTGGGGACAGAGCGCGCGATCGATGCACTCGAGATGCTCGCGATCTCGCTCGGCACGGCGCGGGAGCGCCTGATCGACCGGCCGATCTTCACCTGCGTCATCAATACCAATACGCCACTCCAGCTCGACGTGCCGATGGCCGAGGGACTGATCACCTTCGCCGAGCACGGGCAAGTCAACGTGATCACGCCGTTCACGCTGTCGGGCGCGATGGCCCCGGTGACGATCGCGGGCGCGCTCACGCTCCAGCATGCGGAGGCGCTTGCCGGCATCGCGCTCTGCCAGATCGTGCGGCCGGGCGTGCCGGTGATGTATGGCGGCTTCACCTCCAACGTGGACATGCGCTCGGGGGCGCCCGCTTTCGGCACGCCCGAGTACACGCAGGCCGCGCAGGCCTCGGGCCAGCTCGCCCGGCTGATCGACATTCCGTTCCGCTCGAGCAACGTGAACGCGGCCAACGCCGTCGATGCCCAGGCCGCCTATGAAAGCATGATGGCGCTGTGGGGCTCGATCATGGGCGGCGCGCATATGGTGTTGCACGCGGCCGGCTGGCTCAATGGCGGGCTGACCGGGTCGTTCGAGAAGCTGATCCTCGACGCCGAGATGCTGCAGATGATGTCGGCCTATCTGGAGCCGTTCGAGGTCTCGACCGCGACGCTCGGGCGCGATGCGATCCGCGAGGTCGGGCCGGCCGGCCATTTCTTCGGCGCGGCACATACCATGGCGCGTTACGAGACGGCCTTCTACCAGCCGATGCTGTCGAACTGGGACAACTACGATACCTGGCTGGAGCGCGGCTCGATCACCGCCGAGCAGCGCGCGAACACGATCTGGAAGCAGCTGCTCGCAGACTACCAGCCTCCGCCGATCGATGCCGCCATCCTCGATCAGCTCAACGACTACGTCGCCCGGCGCAAGCGCGAGGGCGGCGCGCCGCTGACATGAGGCTGGTGGTCGAGGGCCTCGCGGCGTCCAGAGGCGGACGGCGCGTGCTCGGGAACGTGTCGTTCACGCTCGCGGCCGGCGAGGCCTTGCTGCTCACTGGGCCCAATGGCTCTGGCAAGACCACCTTGTTGCGGTCGATTGCCGGGTTTCTCCCGCCCGATGCGGGACGGATCGTGCTCGAGGGCCTGGCACCGGATGCAGAGCCCACCGAGCACATGCACGCGATCGGCCATCAGAATGGCCTCAAGGCGAGCCTGACGGTCGAGGAGAATTTCTCGTTCTGGGCGGCCTTTCTGGGTGGCTCGCGCGCGGCGGCCGACCGGGAGCGGGCGCTCGACCGCCTGGCGCTCATGGCCTTGGCCCACATCCCCGCCGGCTATCTCTCGGCCGGTCAGAAGCGCCGGCTCGGCCTGGCGCGCCTGCTCGCGGCACCGCGCCCGCTCTGGCTGCTGGACGAGCCGACTGTATCGCTCGATGCGCCATCCGTCGAGCTGGTGGCGGGATTGGTGCGCGAGCATCTGGCGGGCGGCGGGATGGCGATTGCCGCAACCCACGTGCCGCTCGGGCTGGCGACGCGGGAGCTGCGGCTCGGCGGGGAGGCCTCCGCATGATGCTCGACCGACTAGACCACCTTCCGATTTCCCGGCCGACGGCGGGCCCCGGAACCGATTGGGCGATCGAGAACCTCGGCCCGGCCCGAGCGCCGGGACCCAGGGCGGCAAGCCGCAGCTCTCGGAGACGGTGCCGCTGGGCCCCGGATCGGCCGCCGCACCGAAGGTACGCCTTCGGTACGTCGGCCGTCCGGGGAAACGGAGGCAGAGTTGGCGGGCGGTCGATCGAATGACCCCCTTCCTCGCCCTCGTAGCCCGCGACCTGCGGCTCGCGCTGCGCGAGGGCGGAGCGGTCGGCACGGCGCTCGGCTTCTTTCTGATCGTCGTCTCGATCCTGCCGCTGGGCCTGGGTCCCGACCTCAACCTGCTGTCACGCATTGCGCCCGGCGTATTGTGGGTCGCGCTGCTGCTGGCGGCACTGCTCTCGGCCGACCGGATCTTCCATCAGGACCATGAGGACGGTGTACTCGAGGCGATCGCGCTCGGGCCGCTGCCGCTCGAGCTGGTGGCGGCGGGCAAGAGCCTCGCCCATTGGATCTCGACGGCGATCCCGCTCGCGCTCGCAGCGCCCGCGCTGGGGCTGCTGCTCAACCTGCCGCTCGAAGCTTACGGCCCGCTGCTGGCGACGCTGCTCGCCGGCACGCCCGCCGTCAGCTTCATCGGCGCGATCGGAGCGGCCTTGACGCTGGGGCTCCGGCGCGGCGGCCTCCTGCTGTCGCTGCTGGTGCTGCCGCTCTATGTGCCGGTGCTGATCTTCGGCGTCGTCAGCATCGACGCGGTCGTCACCGGTCCGGGATCGTTTCTCCAGCCATTCCTGATCCTTTGCGCACTCAGCGTGGCGAGCGTCGTGCTGTCCCCCCTTGCCGCTGCCGCCGCGTTACGAGCGCAGATGCAATAGCCCCGCGGTTGCCTGCAGCGCCGGGTGATGCTTCACTGCGCTCGAGGGCAGGACCGGCACAGCGACCAGGTCGCCCGACCTCCAAGGATCCGATCCATGGCGCTCCATGAGCCTGCAATCCTCGACCACAACCAGGCCAAGGACATCTGGCAGAAGGACAAGGATCACTTCGTCCATCCCTGGACGCATTTCGACAGCTTCAAGCAGGACGGCTCGCTCGTCATGTCGGCGAGCGAGGGCGCCTATGTCTACGACGCCGCCGGCAAGCGCTATCTCGACGGCATCGCCGGGCTCTGGTGTGTGAATGCGGGATATGGCCGCGAGGAAATCGTGGAAGCGATCGCCAATCAGGCGCGCCGGCTCGCCTTCTTCAACTCATTCGTCGATACGACGAACGTGCCGGCATCCGAGCTGGCCGCCAAGCTCGCGGAGCTGGCACCCGGCAGCCTCAATCATGTGATCTTCACTTGCGGCGGCTCGACCGCCAACGATCTCGCCGTCCGCCTGATGCAATACTACCAGAACCGGCGCGGCAAGCGGTCGAAGAAGCACATCCTCACTCGCAACGATTCCTACCACGGCGCCACCTACCTCACGAGCGCCATCTCGGGCAAGCCGGGCGACCGTTCACCCCATTTCGACTATCCGACGTCCTTCATCCACCACGTCTCCTCGCCCAACTCCTACCGGCGCCCGCCCGGCGTCGCCGAGGATCGGTTCTGCGACTGGCTGGTGGAGGAGCTCGACGCCATGATCGGGGAGATCGGCGCCGGCAACATCGGCATGTTCCTCGCCGAGCCGATCCTGGGCGCAGGCGGCGTCATCGTACCGCCAGCCGGCTACCACCAGCGCACCCGCGAGCTCTGCCGCCAGCACGATATCCTCTATCTGTCCGACGAGGTGGTGACGGGCTTCGGCCGGCTCGGCCACTGGTTCGCGTCCAAGGACGTGTTCGGCATCGAGCCCGACATCATCGTCTGCGCCAAAGGGCTGACGTCTGGTTATCAGCCGCTCGGCGCAGCAATTTTCTCCGACGAGATCTACGACGTCATCTCCTCGCCTGATCCCGACGGCTGGCTCTCCATGGGCTTCACCTACTCCGGGCACCCGGTCGCGTGCGCGGCCGCCAACGCCAACATCGCCCTGATCGAGCGCGAGGACCTGTGCGGGCACGTGCGCCGCGTGGGGCCCTATCTGGAGGAGAAGCTGCACGAGCTGCACGACCTGCCGATCGTCGGCGATGTGCGCGGCAGCCATTTCATGATGTGCGTCGAGAACGTCGCCGATCCGCAAACCGGCAAGCACTTCCCCGACAAGGTCAACATCGGCAAGCGCATCTCGGACCATTGCGAGCGGCTCGGCCTCATCGTCCGACCGATCGGGCCGCTCAACGTGATCTCCCCGCCGCTCGTCCTCACCCGCGAGCAGATCGACGATCTGGTCGCCATGTTGCGGGCGGGCATCGTCGCGACCCTCGATGATCTGAAGGCAGAAGGGATCGCCTGAGCTCCCGATGTCCACAGCGCCGCAGATCTTCGACCGGACGCTGGTACGCTGGCGTTTCGCCCGTGCGGCGCGTGGGCTCGCATCGCATGGGTTCCTGCTCGAGCATGTGGCGAGCGACCTTGCCGAGCGGCTGGCGGCGGTGCGGCGGAGCTTCGCCCTCGCCGTCGATCTCGGCTCGCGAAGCGGGCAACTCGCGTTGCACCTCGAGCGCGGGGGATCGGTGGGCGCCGTCATCGGGGCGGTGCCGGCGATCGCGCACGGCGACCGGGGCAACCACCTGGTGCTGGTTGCCGACGAGGAGGTCTTACCGTTCCGCGAAGGCTCGATCGACCTGATCGTCTCCGCGCTCGCCCTCCAGCTCGTCAACGACCTGCCGGGCACTCTGGTGCAAGCCAGGCGCGCGCTCCGTCCCGATGGACTCTTCCTCGCAAGCCTGCTGGGCGGACGCACGCTCTGCGAGTTGCGCGAGGCGCTGGCCGCGGCCGAAGCGGAGACGACAGGCGGCGCGGGCTTGCGGGTGGCCCCCTTCGCCGACGTCCGCGAGCTGGGGCAACTCCTCCAGCGCGCGGGCTTTGCGCTGCCGGTCGCCGACAGCGAAACCCTGACTGTGACCTATTCCTCGCTGCTCGGCCTGATCGACGATCTGCGTGGCATGGGTGGGGGCAATGCGCTCACCGAGCGCAGCCGGCGCCCGTTGCGCCGTGGCACGCTCGCAAGGGCCGTCGAAATCTACGCCGAGCGCTTTCCCGCCGAAAGCGGCCGCGTGCGCGCGACCTTCGAGATCGTGACCTTGACCGGTTGGGCGCCCCATCCAGACCAGCAGAAGCCGCTGAAGCCCGGCAGCGCCGCAGCCAGGCTCGCCGACGCGCTCGGGACGAGGGAGCGATCCGCCCGCCCGATCAAGAGCCCAGGATCGCCTGAAAATTGATCGTGACGCTTTCGAAGATGTCGTTCAACGGCTGCTTCAGCGACGAGACCGAGGCGATGATGCCGAGGAACACGATGGCAGCGATCAGCCCGTACTCGACCGAGGTTGCGCCCGAGGTGCAGCTGGCGAAGCGCGCTGTCACCGGCGTGGCCTTGCTGGCAGCCGCGAGCGTGGCAGGCGCCGCTCGCTTCGTCTTGCTGCTTGTGGCCACCGCGCTCTCCTCACGTCCCTACAACAGGTCCCGCAGCATCGCCCGCAAGGGCTCGTCGGCCGGTGGCATCTGATAGTCGCCCATCCGGTTGGCCCTGACCCAGGCCAGCTCCTGGCCTTCCCTTGCTTCCGCCTCTCCCTGCCAGTTGCGGCAGACGTAGAGCGGCATCAGCAGATGGAAACCGTCGTAGCGGTGGCTAGCGAAGGTGAAAGGCGAGAGACACCGCGCCGGAACCTCGATCCCGAGCTCCTCGCGGAGCTCCCGGATCAGAGCTTCCTCGGGTGCCTCACCCGCCTCGACCTTGCCGCCGGGAAACTCCCAGAGGCCTGCCATCGAACGACCCGCAGGACGTTTCGCCAGCAGCACTCGACCATCGGCATCCACCAGCGCGCAAGCTGCGACCAGGACCAAGTTCAGACCCATATTTCGATCCAATGCTAACGATCATTCGTTAATTTGCTGCGCACAAACATCCCTACCGACTCGTTATCGTCGACGGCAAGACTGCCGTGCAGGTCAGCTCTTGCGCGGCCAGTACATGCCCGACTCGCGCCGGTGACGGTCGGCCCGCTCGATGCGCTCGAGCACGTGCTTGTCGCCGTGCGACACGATCAGGGCAATCAGTGTCTCGATCAGCGCGATCACGGCCGCCTGCGAGGGAAAGAACTGAGGCGTCGCTGTCGGCGCCAGCAGGAGCGTCGAGGCCAACGGCGCAATCGGGGAAGCCCGGCTGTCGGTGATGGCGACGAGACGGGCCTTGCGCCGGACCACGAACTCCGCCACCCGCACCGTTTCCGTGGCATAGGGCTCGACCGACAGCAACACGATCACATCCGAGGGCTCGACGTCGGTCAGCTCGTCGATCATGCTCGCCATCGCCGGCTCGGCCAGCCGGACATCAGGCAGCGCCATCCGGGCGACGTAGTGCAGATAGGCCGCGAGCGCGTGCATGCCGCCGACGCCCACCGCAAAAACCCGCCTCGCCTTGCGCAACGTATCGGCGGCTTCCTTCAATGTCGCCAGATCGTTGCCGCGAAACGCATGCTCGATATTGGCGAGGATCGCGCCAGCCATACCGCCCAGCACCTGGGCGGCGCGGCCGCCTTCCGGCAGGCGCTGCAGCCACTCCGCCCGGGTAACCAGATCGGTTCCGGCCGATCGGACCGCCTGCTGAAACACGTTGCGGAAGCCGTCATAACTTTCGAAACCGGCGGCCTTGGCGAGCCGCACCATGGTCGATGGCGGTACGCCCGCGTCGCTCGCGAGGCTGCGCATGGATTTAATTGCCACGTCCTCTGGCCGGTCGAGCACGTGGCGCGCCGCGGTCTGCAGCTTGGGCGACAGCTCGCGGTAGCTGCGTGTCAGCCAGCCGATCAGGTCTTTGAGGCTGGTCGGTGAAGACGGGGACGCGGACATTCTGGGCAGCACATCTGGTTCGCAGGCCAGCGACTATGATGCATTTGTGCCGCCGCTGCCAGCCCCGTCGCCGATCAGCCCGCCGCCCGCCCGGTCAACAGCAGCGCGAACGCGTAGGCGAGCGCCACCTCCTTCAGATGCTCGAAGCGGCCGGAGGCGCCGCCGTGACCGGCTCCCATGTTGGTCTTCAGCAGGAGTGGATTGGAATCCGTCTTCATCGCACGCAACTTGGCCACCCACTTCGCCGGCTCCCAATAGGTGACGCGCGGGTCGGTGAGGCCCGCCATGGCGAGGATCGCCGGATAGGGCTTGGCCTCGACGTTGTCGTAGGGCGAATAGGCGCGGATCGTCGCGAAATCGGCGGCACTGGCGATCGGATTGCCCCATTCGGGCCACTCGGGCGGGGTGAGCGGGAGCGTATCATCGAGCATGGTCGCGAGCACGTCGACGAAGGGAACTTCCGCGATGATGCCGGCAAACAGGTCGGGCGCCATGTTGGCGATGGCGCCCATCAGCATTCCGCCCGCCGAGCCGCCATGCGCGATGATGCCGCCGCGTGAAGTGAAGCGCTCGGCCGCCAGATGCTCAGCTGCCGCGATGAAATCCCTGAACGTGTTCGTCTTCTTCTCGCGCTTTCCTTCCGTGTACCAGCCATAGCCCTTGTCCTTGCCGCCGCGGATGTGGGCGATCGCGTAGACGAAGCCGCGATCAACGAGGCTGAGCCGCGCCGTCGAGAAGCTTGCCGGCATCGCGATGCCGTAGGAGCCATAGCCATAGAGGAGGAGCGGCGCCGAGCCGTCGAGCTTGGTTTCCTTGCGGTAGAGAATGGAAACCGGCACAAGCTCGCCGTCATGGGCAGGCGCCTGCACGCGCCGCGTGACGTAGTCCGCGGGATTGTGCCCGCTCGGCACCTCCTGGCGCTTGCGCAGCGTCCGCGCCCGGCTCTCCAAGTCGTAGTCGATCACCTCGGATGGCGTCGTCATGGATGAATAGGTGAACCGCAATGTCCTTGTGTCGAACTCGTAGCCCGCCATGATGCCGAGCGAATAGGCTTCCTCCGGGAAGCTGATCGTATGCTCGGCGCCGTCCTCTTTGCGGCGAATGGCGATGCGCGGCAGGCCATCCTCGCGCTCCAGCCTGACCAGGTGGCCGGCCAGAGGCTCGACCGAGAGGATGAGCCGGCCGGGCCGATGCGGCTCGAGCTCGCACCAATGGGCACGGCCCGGCTTGGCGGGAGAAGCCTGCATCAGCTTGAAATCGACGGCACCGTCGGCGTTCGTCAGGATCAGCAGCCGGTCGCCCCAGTCGTCGACCGAGTATTCGTGACCTTCGGCACGTGCTTCGACGAGGCGCGTCGCGGTCTCGGGCGCAGCCGCATCGATCAGATGAAACTCCGTCGTCTCGTGCGTATGGGACGAGATCACGATGAAACGCCGGCTCTGGGTCGCCCCGATCGAGACGAAGAAGCCCGGATCGCTCTCCTGATAGACGAGGGCGTCGCCGGTGGCGTCCGTCCCCAGGCGATGGCGGTAGACGGCGAAGGGCCGGTGATTGGCGTCGAGCTTCACGTAGAACAGCGTGCGGTTGTCGGACGCCCAGACGACGCGGCCGGCCGTCTCCGTGACGACGTCGGGGAGATCGCGGCCGGTCGCGAGGTCGCGCACGCGAGCCGTGTAGAACTCCGATCCCTTGTCGTCGACGGTATAGGCGAGGAGGAGGTGATCGGGGCTGTGCTCGGTGTGGCCGAGCTGGAAATAGGCGAGCCCCTCGGCCATCAGGTTGCCATCGAGCAGCACCTCTTGGGGTCCCCCAGCCCGGGGCTGCCGGCAGACGCGGGGGTATTCTCCGCCGGTGACGTGGCTGGTGTAGTAGGCGAACGAGCCGTCCGGGGAGGGAACGCTCGAATCGTCCTGCTTGATGCGCCCCTTCAGCTCGGCAAACAGCGACGCCTGCAGCGCCTCGGTTTCCTCGAGCACGAGCGCGGTATGGGCGTTCTCGGCTTCGAGCTGGGCGCGGATGTCGGCTGGGAGCAGCTCCGGCGAGCGCATGACCTCCTGCCAATTGGGCGCCTTCAGCCATGCATAGTCATCGGAAAGCTCAATTCCGTGATAACGCGCGAGATGGGCCACCCGCTTGGCGATCGGGCCGCGCCGGGCTGCAGTAATGACGTTCTTGCTCATAAGGATCGCCCTGATAACATTTCCGTGAAAACGTGTGGATGTGCTACAATTGCTCGTCAGCGGGGGCAGTCAACCCTTCTAACTTGCGAGGAATTATGACCGAGAACCGTCTCTACGTTCATGTTCTGCTCGATCGTTCCGGTTCCATGGAGACTTGCCGCGACACAACCATAGCGGCATTCAACACCTATGTCCGCTCGCTGCAGATCCACGACGCGACGTTGACGCGTCTGTCGCTCACCCAGTTCGATACGCAAGGCATCGACCTCCATCACGATTCCCAGTCGGTTCATATCATCCCCGCGCTCACCCGGGAAACCTATGTGCCGCGCGGCGGCACGCCGCTCTACGATGCGATCGCCAAGACGGTCGCCCACATCGACGGCGTGAAGCTTGCCGGCAACGAGGTCGCCAGCCTCGTGATCCTGACCGACGGGCGCGAGAACGCGAGCCGCGAGCATTCGAAGGAAAGCATCAAGGCGCTGCTCGAATCGCGCCAGCAGGAGAAGAACTGGCTCGTGCTCTATCTCGGCGCCAACCAGGATGCGTTCGCCGAGGCCGCCAAGATCGGCGTCGACAGCGACTACGCGCTCGAGTACAGCCCCGCTCGGGTGCTCTACGCCTTGTCCGCTGCCTCGGAAAGCTCGCGCAAATTCTCGCACGGACGGACGCGCGCGGCTGCGGTGATCACCACGGCCCAGCGACGTGCGGCCAAGGACCAGGATCAAAAGGCGTAATGTCGTCGTGAGCCGATAGAGCAAAGCTTCGGGCGGGCACAGCTCGTGCCGCCCGGGGCACGCTGCGCAAACGCTTGAAAACACTGGATAAAATGAGTGGAGGCCACGCCCGGAATCGAACCGGGATTCACGGATTTGCAGTCCGGTGCGTAACCACTCCGCCACGTGGCCTGAAACTCTCGAGTGCTTCGGCATGGAGGTGTGGTGCCCCTCCGAGCCCACGGGTAACGGCTTCGTGAGCCGGCCCGACCGGCATCTCCTAGCAAGCTTCCGCCGCGCACGCAAACGCTTCGGATGTGGAGCACCACCCCAACGAAGCGAGCCGGGACGAAGAAAAACAACCCGGCACTCACACTTTCGCTTGAGATTGGCTCGACTCGCAGGCACCCTCCCGGCTCGAAGGACGAGAGGCCTCTCGCTGCACTGCAACCTGACAGATCGGAAGGGCGAGACCATGTCGATGAAACGGATTCTGGTACCGGTCGAGAAGCACGCGCTGATCGAGCAGGTGTTCGCAACGGCTGTGCAGTTCGCCCGGATCTTCGGCTCGGAGATCGAAGGCGTCGCCACCAGGCCCTTGATCGAGGACATCTATGTCGGGGGCGCGCTCGGCGGCATTCCGGTCCCCCACTACGAAGTACGCGAGGCCGTGCCGGCCGGCGAGTTGCGGGGCACGTTCGAGCGGGCGATGCGCGGCGCGGGAATTGCCGCGCGCGGGACCGGGTCCGACCGTCCGAGCTTTGGCTGGAAGGGCGAGGAGCCACTCGTCGAGAGCCAGATCGGCCTGACGGCACGCGCCTACGACCTCACCGTTTTCGCCCGCCCGCGCGGCGATGGCTCGAGCCCACGCATCAGCACGCTCGAGGCAATCCTGTTCGAGAGCGGCCGGCCGCTGCTGATTGCGCCACCCGCTGCGCCGCGATCGCTGGGCAAGCACGTCCTGATTGCCTGGAATTGCAGCACCGAGACCTCCCGCTGCGTCGCGCTCGCCATGCCGGTGATCGAGCGGGCCGAGAAGGTGACGGTGTTGACGGTGGAAGGCGGAACCGTGCCTGGTCCCAGTGGCGCCGAGCTCGCGAGCCTGCTGGCCGCCAACGGGATCAAGGCCACAGAGCGCACCGCCAAGCCCGGCACGCGCACCACTGGCGAGACCATTCTCGCCGAGGCGATGACCGCCGGCGCTGACCTGCTGATCAAAGGCGCCTACACCCAGAGCCGCTTGCGCCAGATGATCTTCGGGGGAGCGACAAGCCATATCCTTGCCGCAGCCGAGATCCCGGTGTTCATGTCCCACTGAGGCTCGAGACGCCGGGCCCGTCGCTTGCCACTTCCGCGCCCCATCCAGCTTCGGCTATGAGTGGAGGGAATCCAGCCTGCCACCGGGAACGATGAGCCGATGATCGATTTCGCCCGCATGCGCCGCAATATGGTCGAGAGCCAGGTTCAGCCCAATGATGTAACCGACCGGCGTATCCTGCGCGCGATGCGCGAGGTGCCCCGCGAGCGGTTCGTCGCGCCGGCCATGGCCGACCTCGCCTATATCGACGAGGCCGTGCCGATGGAGGCAACCGTGCCGTCGCGCGATGCCAGACGCATGGGATCGCCACTCGTCATCTCGAAGCTGTTGCAGTTGGCCGCGATCGCGGCCGACGATTTGGTGCTCGAGGTCGGCTGCGGCAGCGGCTATCTGACGGCGATCATTGCGCGCCTTGCGATGTCGGTCGTGGCAACCGAGAGCAACAAGGGGCTTGCCGACCGCGCACGGAAGACGCTGGCGGATCTTTCTGTGGACAACGCAAACGTGATCGACGCACCGCTGGCGGAGGGCTGCGCCGCCGAAGGACCTTTCGACGTGATCATTTTCGGGGGCTGCGTGCCCGAGGTGCCCGACACCTTCCGGCAGCAGTTGAAGCTGTCCGGGCGGCTGGTTGCCGTGGTCGGCGAGAGCCGACACGCCCAAGCCATGCTGTTCGAGCGCGCCGGACAGGGCTGGAGCAGCCGGCCCGTCTTCAACGCGGCAGCTCCAGCGCTCCCAGGCTTCGAGAAAGCGCCAGCCTTCCTATTCTGATGCGGCAGGAGCCCCGAGACCCGGGCTGCCTCCTCACAGTCAAGACCTGACGTGCCACCCTGCATTTTGTCGCGAACCGTGACGCCAACGGTTGCAATGGCAATCGAATCGCGCCGTGAGCGATTAATGATCGATTAACTCTTTGAGTTGGCCAAACCGCCCGTGAAGGCGGAGCGCCTGCTTTCCTCCGGTTGCCCCCGGATTGGCCGGTGAGGCCTGGCCGGGCTGTGCAAGCGACCGTGCGGTACTGTTGCGTCGAGGCGTCGAGGCCGGATTTCAAGTAGCGACGTTACCGGCCCTTCGAGGTTCGAGCGAAGGGGCAGCCTTACATCATGCGATCGACCAATCCGCTGGCCATTTTGTCGGCACGCAACAATGGCCGCCTCGCGAGGGTGTGTCTCGCCGCCGGGATGGCGCTGTTGCTGTCCCGGACAGCAGCCCGCGCCGAGACGCTCTATGAGGCGCTGGCTGCAACCTACACCAGCAACCCAGCGATCAATGCCGAGCGCGCACGTGTTCGGGCCAGAGACGAGGACATTGCACGGGCGCAATCGGGCTACCGCCCGACCATCAGTGGCCAGGCCGATGTCGGCAGTCAGCGGACCGAGACGGATCCGGGCTCGCGCGCGGATGGCACCGTTCATCCTCGCAGTGTCACGCTTTCGCTGTCGCAGCCCATCTTCGACGGCTATCAGACCGTCTATGGCGTGCGCGAGGCAGAATCGTCAGTGCTCGCGCAGCGCGAGGTGCTGCGCGGCATCGAGTTGCAGACGCTGCTGGACGGGGTCACTGTCTATACCAACGTGATCCGCGACCAGGCGATCGTGCGGTTGCGTCAAAGCAACGTGTCTGTGCTTTCCGAGCAGCTGAGCGGTACCGAGGAACGGTTCGCCGTCGGCGAGGTGACCAAGACCGACGTCGCCCAGGCGCGCGCCCGCCGCGCCGGCGCAGTCTCCGCGCTCGAGCTCGCCAAGAGCAATGTCCGCTCGAGCATTGGCGAGTACATCCGCATCGTCGGCCATGCGCCAGGGTCCCTGCAAGATCCTCGACCGATCGATCACTTGCTGCCCGCAACGCTCGACGAGGCGATCGCGACCGGCATGGCGGAGGATCCGGATGTGGTCTCCGCCGCCTTCCGCGAGCAGGCATCCCGCCATACCATCAAGCGCATCGAGGGTGAATCGCTGCCGCAAGTGCGGGTCGACGCCTTGATCCAGGAGAGACTCGATCCGAGCCTGCTGGTGGAGCGCCAGGAGCTCGCGCAGATCTTCGCACGACTGACCGTCCCCTTCTATCAGGGCGGCGAGATCTCGGCTCGCGTCCGCCAAGCCAAGCAGGAGCGCCAAGGCCAGATGGAGGACATCGAGCAGGCCCGTGTGCAGGCCCGCTCGCGCGTGGTCACGGCATGGTCGCGGCTGGTCGCGGCGCGCGCCCAGTTGCAATCCGATCAGATTCAAGTGGAGGCGACCCAGACCGCGCTCGACGGTGTGCGCGAGGAGGAGAAGGTCGGCCAGCGTACCCTGCTCGACGTGCTTGACGCCCAGCAGGAGAACCTGGATGCCCAGGTGCGGCTCGTCAGCACACGGCGGGATCTGATCGTGGCTGCCTACTCACTCTATGCGGCGACCGGGCGGCTGACGGCGAGCGACCTCGGCCTCGGCGTCGGGCTCTATGATGCCGAGGAGCATTTCCGCCAGACCAACGGCAAATGGTGGGGCTTCACGATCGAGCGCGAGGACGGCTATTCCGGCACCACGATCGACGGACTGCATACGGAAAATGTACAGAGCGAGTATGTGTCGCCCTGGTCGACGGAGATCCAGCTCGACTGGTCGGATGCGACCGTCTCCCAGAAATGAGCCCGAAGCGGCAGCAGGATTGTGGTCAGCCAGATCGCCATGGTGCAGCCGATTTGTTCGTGATAGCTCCGTCATCTCGGATGACGCTCGGATGTGAACGGCGGGAGGGTTGGCGTTGCCGGGAAAACTGCGGAATTCCACTGGGGCCTTGCCTTCATTCGGTTCAAATGGGAGCATAAAGGCGAATTCGGAACGGTGACGATGGGCGCTCGACCGCCGGCTGGATGCCGACAGGTGCGCGTGGCTTTAGCGCACGGAAGGACTGGACAATGAGCAGAACCGATCAGAACCCAGACGCCAGCATGGAAGAGATCCTCGCATCCATCCGCCGGATCATCTCCGAGGACGCGGGCGACGACCTGATGGACGCCAGACCGCGCCGCGACCGACAGCCAGCGCCCAAGCCCGCACCGGGCAATGCCTTTGCCAACGAGCTCGCGCGGGCGCTCGACGAGCAGACTGACGACGACGGTCTGGTCGAAGCAGAGGACGACGATATTCTCGATCTCGATCGTACGCCGGCCGCCAGACCTGCCCCAGTTGCCGCACCACGCCTGGATGCCCTGCGGCCGCAACCGCCGCGTCAGGCTCCCGCAGCCGCCGCCCGCCCAACTCTGGCCGACCCGCCGCCACTCGCACGCCGCACGCCAGCACCCATGGCCGCCGTACCGCCTGCGCCCCAGCCGATCGCGTCGGTTCTGCGACCCGTGGCGGCCCCGGTCGCAAAGACCGAGGCGAGCAGCATACCGGTCCGTCCGCAACCAACTCCCGCGCCGGCAACACTGCGGTCACGAACGGCTGAGATTGCAGTTCCGCGTCCTGCGCCGCCGCCGGCCGCACCGTTGGCCGTCGCAAGGCCGGTTGCCGCCAAGGCTCCAGCCACGACGACGCCGGTGGTGGCCAGAGCAGCTCCCCCGACTGCAGCCCCGGCCCCGATCGTCGAGGCCGGCGCCTCCGATGACGAGATCGAATTGACGGGAGCATCGGCATCCCCCGAGGTGTTCAATGGGTCGCGAGCCGGTGACACCCGACCACTCGACGAGGCTGGCGATGCCGACGACGTGATCAGTCTCGATGCGTTCGAATCAACGAGCCAGACCGAGGCCGAGCCAGCCGCGACAGCAGACGCACCCCGGATCGTTGCCGAGGAGATTGCGGCTGTTGCTGAGCCGACCGGCAATGCGCTGGCAACGACCGCCGCGACAGCCACAACGGTCACTGCCGCGACAGTCACAGCGGTCGCTGCCGCTCCAGGCATCGGCTCGATGCTGCTTCCGGTCCGCTCGCTCGAGGATACGGTCGCCGAGCTGCTGAAGCCGATGCTGCGCGAGTGGCTCGACGCCAACATGCCGCGCATCATCGCCAGAGCCCTCACACCTGGTGATATCGGCAAGTCGCTCGGTGGCAAGAACGGCAGCTGAGGGCGGCTCGCCTGCCTGCCAGCAGCGTTGACACCCTGTCGCGGCGCCGCGTAAGCACGCGCAACGTCGGCGCTGGCACCAACCCAAGCACAATCATGCTCGAGAAATCCTACCTGCCCTCCGAGGTCGAGGGCCGCATCTATCGCCAATGGGAGGAATCGGGCGCGTTCCGTGCCGGCCGCCCGGGCCTGTCCCCCAAGGCGAAACCCTACACGATCGTGATCCCGCCGCCCAACGTGACGGGCTCTCTGCACATGGGGCACGCACTCAACAACACGCTGCAGGACATCCTCTGCCGCTTCGAGCGGATGCGCGGTCGCGACGTGCTGTGGCAACCGGGCACCGACCATGCGGGCATCGCGACGCAGATGGTCGTGGAGCGCAAGCTCGCCGCCGAGAACAAGACCGACCGGCGGACGATGGGTCGCGAGGCTTTCATCGCGGAAGTCTGGAAGTGGAAGGAGCAGTCGGGCGGGACCATCACCAATCAGTTGAAGCGGCTGGGGGCGTCCTGCGACTGGTCGCGGGACCGCTTCACCATGGACGAGGGGTTGTCGCGCGCCGTCCTCAAGGTGTTCGTCGAGCTCTACCGCAAGAAGCTGATCTACAAGGATAAACGCCTCGTCAACTGGGACCCGAGGTTCCAGACGGCGATCAGCGATCTCGAGGTCGTGCAGCAGGAGGTGAAGGGCCATCTCTGGCACTTCCGCTATCCCCTCAAGGATGACCCGTCCAAGTTCATCGTCATCGCCACCACGCGCCCCGAGACCATGCTCGGCGACACGGCGGTTGCAGTGCATCCCGACGACGCGCGCTACAAGCACCTGATCGGGAAGATGGTCGTGCTGCCGCTGGTGGGACGCGAGATCCCCATCGTGGCGGATGACTACTCCGACCCCGAGAAGGGGACCGGGGCCGTCAAAATCACGCCCGCCCACGACTTCAACGATTTCGAGGTCGGCAAGCGGCACAAGCTCGGGAGCATCAACGTGCTCGATGCGTTCGCCCGCATCAACGAGAATGGAGGCGAGTACAAGGGCTTGGACCGGTTCGAAGCGCGCAAGAGGATCGTTGCTGACATCGAGGCGTTGGGGCTGCTCGACAAGATCGAGGCGCACACGCACATGGTCCCGCATGGGGATCGTTCCGGCGTGCCAGTGGAGCCGTGGCTGACCGACCAATGGTACGTGGATGCGAAGACTCTCGCCAAGCCGGCAATCAAGGCGGTCGAGAGTGGGAAAACGCGCTTCGTCCCTGACAATTGGTCGAAGACCTACTTCGAATGGATGCGCAACATCGAGCCCTGGTGCATCTCTCGCCAGCTCGGGGGGGGACATCAGATCCCGGCGTGGGATGGGCCGGACGGCGAGATCTTCGTCGCCGAGAGCGAGAGTGACGCAACCGCTCTGGCCTCCGCCCATTATGGCAAGTCGACCGCCCTCAAACGTGACCCCGACGTGCTCGACACCTGGTTCTCGTCTGCCCTGTGGCCGTTCTCGACGCTCGGCTGGCCCGACGAGACGCCGGAGGTCGCGCGCTACTATCCGACCAACGTCCTCGTCACCGGCTTCGACATCATCTTCTTCTGGGTCGCCCGGATGATGATGACGGGGCTGCACTTCATGAAAAAGGTGCCCTTCGACACGGTCTACATCCATGCCCTCGTGCGCGACGAGAAGGGGCAGAAGATGTCGAAGTCGAAGGGCAACGTGATCGACCCCCTGGAGCTGATCGACGAGTACGGCGCCGACGCGCTGCGCTTCACGCTCGCGCGACTCGCGGCTCAAGGGAGAGACATCAAGCTCGCCAAAGCCGCGATCGAGGGCAACCGCAACTTCGCGACCAAGCTCTGGAATGCCGCGCGCTTCGCCGAGATGAACGAGTGCCGGCGCGATCCCGCCTTCAACCCGAAAAAGGTCAAGGGCACGCTCAACCGCTGGATCCTGGGCGAGACCGAGCGGGCCGCCCGCGCCGTGGTCGAGGGGCTCGAAGCCTACAAGTTCAACGAGGCGGCGGGCGGGCTCTACGACTTCGTCTGGGGTATCTATTGCGACTGGTTCCTCGAGCTCGCCAAGCCGATCTTCGCCGGAAGCGACGAGAAAGCGAAAGCCGAGACGCGCGCGACCGCCGCCTTCGTGCTCGATCAGATCCTCGTGCTGCTGCATCCGTTCATGCCTTTCATCACCGAGGAGCTGTGGGAGCGGACAGGGGAAACCGGCCCAACGCGCGAGACCATGCTGGCGGTCGCTGTGTGGCCGAAGCTGAAGGGGCTCGAGAATTCGGACGCCGACGCCGAGATCGGCTGGGTGATCGCGCTCGTCTCCGGCATCCGCTCGGTCAGGACCGAGATCGGCGTGCCCTCCGCGCCGCTGCGCCTCGTGCTGTGCGGCGCCGCTGACGAGACCAGAAAGCGTGCCGCCCGCCACGGCGACGTGATCAAGCGGCTTGCGCGCCTGGAGGCGATCGAGCTCGCCGCCGAGCCGCCAAAGGGCTCGGTGCAGATCGTGGTCGGGGAAGCTACCGCCGCGCTCCCGCTCGCGGGCATCATCGACGTCGGAGCCGAGCGCGAGCGCCTGTCGCGCGAGATCGACAAGGCCAGGGCCGAGATCGCCAAGGTCGATCAGCGGCTCGGCAACGAGGCGTTCATGGCCAAGGCACCCGAGCACGTGGTCACCGAGAACCGGGAGCGCCGCGCCGGCTTCGAGGCAATTGTCGAGATGCTGACGGCTGCCCTCAAGCGGATCGAGGCGGTCGGCTGAGGGAGCGCTCGGGTCAGGCCATGGGGTGTCGCGCGAGCCAGGCGAGCACGGCGTCCTTGTAGGCCCGGTCGCCGACGGCCTTCATGTGATCGCGGCCGGCAATGACGAAGGCTCGAGCGCCCGGGATGAGGGCGGCCAGCTCGGCGGCCGAGCCGCCGATCACGTCGTCGCTGCCGACGGCGACGAGCACCGGCGGTCGCAGAGTGGCCAGCGCTTCCGCCGTGATCTTCGCGCGGGCCGCCAGGATCACCGCGGCAAGCGCCTTCAGATCGCCACCCGTCTGCTCGGCAAAGGCGCGGAAGGTGCGGGCCGTCGCGTTGGCAACGTCGTCGATCGAGGGAGCAAGCAGGGCCTGCGCGATCGGGCGGGCGCCGCCGACGCCACGAACCATGTTGATGCCGAGGCCGCCGAAGACGAGGCTGTGCACGCGATCCGGGCGCGCGAGTGCAAGAAACGCCGCGATGCGCGCGCCCATGGAGTAGCCCATGACGTGGGCTTTCTCGATCGACAGATGGTCGAGCAGGTTGGCGGCGTCGCCGGCCATCAGATCGGCGCCATAGACGCCCTCGTCATAAAGCTTCTGGCTGCGGCCATGACCGCGATTGTCGAAGGCGACGACCCGGTAGCCGGCGCCGGCGAGCGTCGTCGTCCAGGACGTATCGATCCAGTTGACGCGAGCGTTCGACGCAAAGCCGTGGATCAGCAGCACCGGCTCGCCTGCGCCCTCGTCCAGATAGGCGATCTCGATCCCACCCGAGGAGAATGTCCGCATCCGATTTCGCCTCGATGTTGGCCGCGACTTGGCGGCGCTGGCTCTCGCGCGCAAATGCCCCTATCCTGCATCGAGCCGCAATGGAAGACCTTTGCCGAGGACTGTCGATGGCCGCCTCCACCATTCCCCATCTCGTCAACGATCTGGGCGTCGAGAAGATCCATGTCGGCGCGCACGAGATCCAGTGCATGGGCGCGCGCGCGCCATTCGACCATCCGCACGTGTTCCTCGACATGGGCTCGGATTCGCAGATCATCTGCCCCTATTGCTCGACGCTCTATGTCCATGACGAGCGGCTCGGGCCCATGGACAGCGACCCGCCGACCTGCGTCCATGACGGGCTGGAGACCTCGAGCTGACGGCTTCCGCGACCGCTCGAGAGCCGGTGCTGGTGGCAGGCGCTGGGATCGCCGGGCTCGCAGCGGCTCTGTCCTTGTGGCAGCGCGGCATCGGCGTCGAGGTGCTGGAAGCACGTGACACGCTCGAAGAGGCGGGCGCCGGCGTACAGCTTGGCCCCAATGCCGTACGAGCCCTCGCACGCCTCGGTTTGGCCGAGGGGATCGAGCATTCGGTCTTCGTCCCCGAGGCGATCGAGATCCGCGACGGCCGCAAGGCAAGCACGCTCGCGCGCCTGCCACTCGGCAAAACGGCGATGATCCAGTTCGGCGGCCCCTATTGGTGCCTGCATCGCAAGGACCTGCACAGCGCGCTGTTGGCGGCGGTCGAGCAGCGTGCCGGCATCGGCATCACCCGCGGCTTCCGGCTGACGCGCATCGAGGAGGCGTCTGCCCAGGTGACCGCCTCGGCCGCGGATGGCCGCACCGCGCGCGGCTCCGCGCTGGTCGGCGCCGATGGCGTGTGGTCGGCAGCTCGATCGGTGGCTTTGGGCGAGCCACCACCACGCTTCACGGGTCACGCCGCCTGGCGAGCTCTGATCGAGCGCTCCCGGGCAGGCACGCCATTCGATCGCGATACGGTCGGCCTGTGGCTCGGACCTTCGGCCCACCTCGTGCACTATCCGGTCGATGGCGGCCGCCTGCTCAACATCGTTGCCGTCATTGCCGACAGCCGCCAGGCCGAAGGCTGGAACGAGGCGGCCGAGCCAGGTCCGTTGCGGGCGGCGTTCGAGCGCTGGGCCGCACCAGTGCGCCGGTTGCTCGATGGCGTCGCCGGCTGGCGGCGCTGGTCGCTGCACGAGCGCGATGCCGGAGGCCGGGCCGCGCGGGGACGCGTGGTGTTGATCGGAGATGCCGCGCATCCGGTGCTGCCGTTCCTCGCGCAAGGAGCCGCGCTCGCGCTTGAGGATGCGGTCGCGCTGGCCGAGAGCCTTGCCCGCGATGGCGAGCATCCCGATACCGCCTTCCGCCGTTTCGAGGAGATCCGACGCGCCCGGTGGCGCCGGGTGCAGCAGGCCTCGCGCTCGAACGGGCGCTTCTATCACCTGGATGGCCTGCCGGGAGCCGTCCGCAACCTGGCGCTGCGGATTGCTCCGGGCTCGCTACTGTTGCGCCGCTACCATTGGCTCTATGGCGAAGGCGCCGAACACCATCGCTCCACATTGCCCTCATGACGCTTCTCGGTAAGCTTCCGTCCATGACCCAGGGTGCCTGTTTCCGCGCCCAGGCCTGCAACGATGCGCTCGCCAACGATCGTCGGCTGCCTGCGTCGAGGCGCGAGGAATTCTCGAGCCCGGTTTCGACGAGCTCGCGATCTGGCGTGAGCGGCCGCCGCGCAACCGCCCCATTGCCACCTCACCCATTGGCCGGCGAGGCCAAAGCCTGCATAGAGGTCGGAGCAGCAGGGACGACGCAACAGCAAGGAGAACGCTGATGGCAACGGAGGATGCGCTGATCGGCCTGCGTTTCGAGGTGGGGGGCGGGCTCGGCCGCATGACGGGCCACGTGATCGGCAAGGTCGGCCATCTCTATCTGGTGCGCAAATCCGGCGCCGATCACTTGGAGCTGTTGGAGCTGGACGACATCCGCTCGGCGAGGTTCTATGCTGACCTCGAGCCACCTGTATCTGCGAGGGCTGCTGACGAGCCCAACGCCGCGACCGAGGCACCGAAAAAGCGTCTCTCCGACCAGATCCGCCGTCATTTCGGCGCAAAGGACGGCGCCTGAGGGCGATCAGGCATCGGCGCGGCTGGCGTGCCTTGGCTCGAGGTTGACGTGATGTTGCCCCGTTGCGGTGCTATGGGGTATGCCCAGAGCCTGCCTGTTGTGTGCGGGACGAGGATAAGATGGCGAGACGCGACGTCGCAGAGCTGGAGGCAACCGTCCTCCAATCGTCGTTCACAAAGCCGCAGTTCCACCTGTGGTGCATGCTGATCTTTCTGCTGCTCGTCGGCTTCGTGGTCGCGATCCTGCAGGTCATCATCCAGACGGCGTTCGTCTCTAATCCGTTCCTCAACGGGGTTATTGTTGCCGCGCTCGCGATCGGTATCGTCAACGCGTTCCGCCAGATCCTCGTGCTCTATCCCGAGATCCGCTGGGTCAACAGCCTCAGGATCGCCGATCCCGGCATCGCTCCCCAGCGCCAGCCTGTGCTGCTCGCTCCGATGGCCAACATGATCCGCGACCGGCGGGGCGTGCTGTCGTTCTCGACCAACTCGATGCGCACGATCGTCGACTCGGTCGGCGCACGCCTCGATGAGCGGCGCGACACCTCGCGCTATCTGGTCGGCCTGCTCGTGTTCCTCGGCCTGCTCGGCACTTTCTTCGGACTGCTCGAGACCATCCAGTCGGTCGGCCAGACCATCCGCTCGCTCGATGTGACCGGCGACGACAGCGTCAACGTTTTCCAGGAGCTGAAAACAGGTCTGGAAGCACCCTTGAAGGGCATGGGCACCGCGTTCTCGTCCTCGCTGTTCGGGCTTTCGGGCTCGCTCGTCCTCGGCTTCCTCGATCTGCAGACGAGCCAGGCACAGAACCGCTTCTACAATGACCTCGAGGAATGGCTGTCGGGCATCACCGAGCTGACCCCGGCATCAGGGGGGGAAGGAGGAGGGCAATTGCGCTACTCGGTGGTCGAGCTGCAGCGCTCCTTGACCGAGCTCGGCGACCGGATCGCGGTGTCGGGACCAGCTGGGGAAAGCGCCGGCGCCAACGAGGCCGTGAAGCAGCTGACCGCCGGCCTCGACAAGCTGATCAAGCAGATCCGCGACGAGCAGAAGGTCGTGCGTGAATGGGTCGACGAGCAGGCCGCGCTGCTGCACGAGGTCAATGGCGCATTGCGCGAGATCTCGGCGGGCAGCCAGCATCAACGCGACCTCAACCTGACCCTGCGCGAGCTGTCGAGCCTCGTGCGCGACCTCTCGTCGGGCGCCAAAGTGCAGCCGCCGGTCAGGAGATAGCAGATGGCGCTCGGTCGCCGGCGCAGCAACGAAGGCCTCAATTTCTGGCCCGGCTATGTGGATATTCTGGCCACGCTGCTGCTGGTCGTGACATTCCTGATGTCACTCTTCATGGTCACTCAGTTCTTCGTCAGCCAGCAGTCGAGCAGCAAGGATACGGCGTTGAAGCGGCTGACGAGCCAGCTCGCCCAATTGACCGAGCTGCTGTCGCTCGAGCGCGGCGGCAAACGCACGCTCGAGGAGGACCTCGCCGCCATGTCGGCCTCGCTTGCCGCTGCTGAAAGCGAGAACAAGCAGCTGACCGGCCTTGCGGCATCGGGCGAGGAGAAGGCCGGCGCCGCCGAGGGTCGGATCGCCGCGATCACAACCGATCTCGACTCCCAGCGGCAGCTCTCGAGCGAGGCACTCGCCAAGGTCGAGCTGTTGAACCAGCAATTGCTCTCGCTGCGCCGCCAGATCGATGCCTTGAACCAGGCGCTCTCGTCCGCCGAAGCCAAGGATCAGGACAGCCAGGTGCGGATCGAGGATCTCGGCAAGCGCCTCAACGTGGCGCTCGCCCGGCAGGTCCAGGAATTGAAGCAGTACCGCTCGGACTTCTTCGGCCGCCTGCGCAAGCTGCTCGAAGGCCGGCCCAACATCAGCGTCGTCGGCGACCGGTTCGTGTTCCAGGCCGAGGTGTTGTTCCCTTCTGGCAGCGACGCGGTCAATCCCGAAGGGTTCGCGGCCCTCGACAGCCTGGCGACAGCTTTGAAGGAGCTGGAGGCGCAGATCCCCAAGGAAATCAACTGGGTGATGCGGGTCGACGGCCACACCGACCAGCGGCCGATCTCGACGCCGATCTTCCGGTCCAACTGGGAGCTCTCGTCGGCGCGCGCGATTGCTGTGGTGAAATTCCTGATCTCGCGCGGCATTCCGGCAAATCGGCTGGTTGCCGCCGGATTCGGCGAGTTCCAGCCGCTGGAGACCGGCACCAGCGAGCAGACATTGGCCCGCAACCGCCGGATCGAGCTGAAGCTGACCGAGCGCTGACCGGGCATTGTTAGTAACCCCCCACCCGGAATCCCGGGCGCGCGGCATTTGGGATGCCCGCCTTCGGCACGACCGTGCAATGCGCGCCTTCGGCACGACTGTGCAATGCGCGCCTTCGGCACGACTGTGCAATGCGCGCCTTCGGCACGACCGTCCAATGCGCGCCTTCGGCACGACCGTCCAATGCGCGCCTTCGGCACGACTGGCCGTTCGGGATGTCGGGTGGAATCCTGAAGGTCTCTCGTCCCGCCGCGCCCATGCGATTGCCGGTTGGGAGTGTCGCCCGGCATTGTGCTCTGGGGCCGGCTTCGGCTAAGCAGAGTTCGCCAAAGTGGTCTTCCCGGTTTGGCGATAAAACTCTGCGAAAACAAAAAAATTCAAGCAGGGCAATCCCGCAACCCACCCGGAAAAGAGCGCCGCGCCATGGCCAACCCGCAGTTCGTCTATCACATGCATCGCCTGTCGAAGACCTATCCGGGCGGCAAACAGGTGCTGAAGGACGTCTCGCTCTCCTTCTATCCGGGCGCCAAGATCGGCGTCGTCGGCTTGAACGGCTCGGGCAAGTCGACGCTGCTGAAGATCATGGCGGGCGAGGTCAGCGATTTCATCGGTGAAGCGTGGGCCGCCGACGGCATCAAGGTCGGCTATCTGGCGCAGGAGCCCGAGCTCGATGGCGAGAAAGACGTGCTCGGCAATGCGATGGAGGGGGTCGCGGAGAAGAAGGCGATCCTCGACCGCTACAACGAGATCGCCGCCAACTATTCCGACGAGACGGCCGACGAGATGACGGCGCTGCAGGATCAGATCGACGCGCAGAACCTGTGGGACCTCGACACCCAGGTCGAGCAGGCACTCGACGCGCTGCGCTGCCCGCCCGGGAATGAGAGTGTCGCGAAACTCTCCGGCGGCGAGAAGCGGCGCGTGGCGCTGACGCGGCTGCTGCTGGCCAAGCCCGACATCCTGCTGCTCGACGAGCCGACCAACCATCTCGACGCCGAAAGCGTCGCCTGGCTCGAGCGCTACCTGCGCGAGTATGCGGGCTGCATCATGCTGGTGACGCACGACCGCTACTTCCTCGACAACATCACCAAGTGGACGCTCGAGCTCGACCGCGGCCAGGGCGTTCCCTACGAGGGTAACTATTCGAGCTGGCTCGAGCAGAAATCGAAGCGCCTCGATGTGGAGAAGGGCCAGGAGGAGGCCAAGAGTCGGACGCTCAGGCGCGAGCTCGAATGGATCCGCTCCTCGCCCAAGGCCCGCCAGGCAAAGTCGAAGGCTCGGATCCAGGCCTATGAGCGGCTTGCCGATGACGCCGGGCGTGAGGATCTGGGCAAGACCCAGATCCAGATCCCCTCGGGCCCGCGGCTTGGTGGCGTCGTGATCGAAGCGGAAGGCATAGGCAAGGGCTTTGGCGACCGGTTGCTGATCGACGGCCTCTCCTTCAAGCTGCCGCCGGGCGGCATCGTCGGCGTGATCGGCCCCAACGGCGCCGGCAAGACCACGCTCTTCCGCATGATCACTGGCCAGGACAAGCCCGATCAGGGCGTCATTCGGGTCGGCGACACCGTGAAGCTGGGCTATGTCGACCAGTCGCGCGACGATCTCGACGCCAAGAAGAACGTCTGGGAGGAAATCTCGGATGGCAACGACATGATCATGCTCGGCAAAAAGGAGGTGCCGTCGCGCGCCTATGTGGGCTGGTTCAACTTCAAGGGGTCGGACCAGCAGAAGAAGGTTGGCCAGCTGTCGGGCGGCGAGCGCAATCGGGTGCATCTGGCCAAGATGCTGAAGCAGGGCGCCAACCTGCTGCTGCTCGACGAGCCCACCAACGACCTCGACACCGAGACTTTGTCCGCCCTCGAAAGCGCGCTCGAGGATTTCGCGGGCTGCGCGGTCATCATCAGCCACGATCGCTTCTTCCTCGACCGCATCGCCACCCACATCCTCGCCTTCGAGGGCGACAGCCACGTCGAATGGTTCGAGGGCAATTTCGCGAGCTACGAGGAGGACAAGAAGCACCGCCTGGGCGACGCCGCCGTCGAGCCCCACCGGATCAAGTTCAAGCGCTTCGAGCGTTAGCGGGCGCGGGGTCGTTTGGCGCGGTTTGCTCGAGTGTGTGATCGGATACATAAATGCAATGCAGTTCCCTCCGGTTCACCCGCCATGCCGTGCAGCGCATGTTTAGTCGGAAACTCTCTGCGACAGCAGTTGCGACTATCGTGGAACAGGGAGACGTGATAGAAGACTATCCGAGTGATTTCCCTTATCCAAGTTGTCTCCTTCTGGGGTACGATGAGAGCACGCCGATCCACGTCGTAATGGCGAAGGACCCGGCCAGCTCAGATTGCGTTGTCGTAACAGTCTACATTCCAGATTCCTCCCGATGGTCGACCGATTTCAAAAAGCGAAAGAGCCCATGATCTGTGTCATCTGCAAGAGTTCTGCGACAGCACCTGGGCACACGACGGTCACGCTCGAGCGGGATCAGTCCGTCATCGTCATCAAACAGGTACCCGCCGAGGTTTGCCAGGATTGCGGTGAGTATACGCTCGATCAATCGACCACTGAGCGTGTGCTCGCCATTGGCGAGGATGCCGTGAAGCAACGGGCCGAGGTCGAGGTGGTCCGGTTTGCGGCATGATTTATGGCTGGGGTCGGTGGGGTAAGACCCCAATGCCGGGACGCCGCGTGCGGATGCTCCGACCTCGGCAAAGGGGCCTGACCCCGCCGGCCCCGCCTGCCACACAACAGTCTATCGCCGCCCGCGCCCGGCGGGGCGGCCGCGCTTGCCGGTCGGCCCACGGCTCTTGCCGCGTCGCGCCACCGCGCTGCCCTTCACGCCCGCGCTCAGCATCTCGAACCGCAGCGCGCCCGCCGTCGGGACGGCTTCGACCAGGCGCACCTGCACGGTCTGGCCGAGCTGATAGGTTTCGCCCGAGCGGTCGGCGACGAGAGCGTGGACCGTCTCATCATAATTGTAATACTCGCTGCCGAGCGTTGCGACCGGCACGAAGCCATCGGCGCCGGTGTCGGCCAGACGCACGAACAAGCCGTGACGCGTAACGCCGGAGATGCGGGCGGGGAACTCGGCGCCCACATGCTCGGCGAGGTGGGCCGCGATCAGCCGGTCGGCGGTCTCGCGCTCGGCCGCCATCGCGCGCCGCTCGGTCTGCGAGATCGTGGTCGCCGTCTCCGCCAGCCGCTCGACCTCGAAATCCTCGAGCCCGCCCTCGCCGAGCCCCAGCGCACGCACCAGGGCGCGATGCACCACGAGATCGGCATAGCGGCGGATGGGCGAGGTGAAATGGGCGTAGCGCGCCAGATTGAGCCCGAAATGGCCCTCGTTGGCGGGCGCGTACTCGGCCTGACTCTGGCTGCGCAGCACCACCTCGTTGACGAGATCGGCGACCTCGCGCCCGCGGGTCTCGCGCAGCACCCGGTTGAAGTGGGTGGGCTTCAACGTTTCGGCCTTGGGCAACGCGACATCCAGCGTCTCGAGGAAGTCGCGCAAGCTGGCGAGCTTTTCCTTCGAGGGCTCGGCATGCACCCGATAGAGCAGCGCCGTGCGCTTCTGCTCCAGCGTCTCGGCGGCGGCGACGTTGGCCTGGATCATCAGCTCCTCGATCAGGCGATGGGCTTCCAGGCGTTCTGGCACCACGACGCGGGCGACGCGACCGTCCTTGCCGACCATGATGCGGCGCTCGGGGATCTCGAGCTCGAGCGGCCCGCGCTCGTCGCGGGCTTTCGCGAGCAATCGGTAGGCGGCCCAGAGCGGCTTCAGCACCGGCTCGACCAGCGGACCGGCCTTCTCGCCTGCGCGGCCGTCAATGGCGGCCTGCGCCTCCTCGTAGGCGAGCTTCGCGGCCGAGCGCATCAGTGCTCGGCTGAACGTGTGCGAGCGCTTGTGGCCATGCTTGTCGAACACCATGCGCACGGTGAGGCAAGGGCGCTCCTCGCCTTCGCGCAGCGAGCAGAGGTCGTTCGAGATCCGCTCGGGCAGCATCGGCACCACGCGGTCGGGAAAATAGACCGAGTTGCCGCGCCTCGAGGCCTCGCGATCGAGCGCGCTGCCGGGGCGCACATAGGCGGCAACGTCGGCGATTGCGACGATCGCAACGAACCCGCCCGCGTTCCTGGGGTCCTCGTCGGGTGCCGCCCACACGGCATCGTCGTGATCGCGCGCGTCGATGGGATCGATGGTGATGAGCGGCACGTCGCGCAGATCAGTCCGGCCGCCACGATCGAGGCGCGGCAGGTTCTCGACCTCCTCCTCGACGCGCTCGGGAAACACGTCGGGAATGCCATGGGCATGCACCGCGATCAGGCTGACCTGACGCTGGTCGGTCGGGTTGCCGAGCCGCTCGGCGACCTGGGCCGATGGCAGATTCGTGCGGCCCTGGCGCGCGATGTCGAAGCGAACGAGCTCACCATCCCTGGCATCGCCCTCGTCGCCGCGCTCGACCCGCCATTCGCGCAGCTGCCGCCGGTCGATCGGCATGATGATGCCACCGCCACGATCGCCGGCGCGGTAGACCCCGAGCAACCGGCGCGCCATATGGCTGAGCTTCTTCAGGGGTTTGCCTGAATGGCGATAGCTGCCGCCATCGTCGAGGGCTGAGATGCGCGCGAGCAGCCGGTCGCCGATCGCCGGCACGAAATCGGCGCCGCGATCCTTGCGGTTGGCTTGGATCAGCACGCGCGGCGGCGGGCCTTCCTCGTCGCGGTCCCAGTCCACGGGCTCGCCATAGAGCTCGCCATCCCGGTCCTGGCCGAGGACGGCGATCACAGCCGTCTCCGGCAGCCGGCCGGCCTGGCGGATGCGTTTTCGCGCGCGCACCAGCTGGCCATCCTCCGCCATGTCTTTCAGCAGCGCCTTCAGCGCGACCTTGTCGTTGGCCTTGATGTTGAACGCGCGGGCGATCTCGCGTTTGCCGATCTTGCCGGGCTGACCTTCGAGGAACTGGAGCACCTCCTCGCGCGTCGGCAGCGACGTCCTCGTCTGCTTCGGCGTTGGTCCTGGCCTGGTCGGTTTTTTCGCCACCAGCCTATCCGTCAGCCTTGGCGGCGGCCTTCTTTGCCTTGGCAGCCTTGGGCTTGGGCTTGGCGGCCCCTTCCGCTTTTGACGCTGCAGGCTTGGCCGACCGCTTTGGCTTGCCCTTGGCGGGACCCTTGGCGGCACGCTCGGCGATCAACTGCACAGCCTGCTCGATGGTGAGCGCTTCGGGCGCCACGTCCTTGGGCAGGGTGGCATTGGTCTGCCCATGCTTCACATAGGGGCCATAGCGCCCGGACAGCACCTCGATCTTGCCGCCATCGGAGGGGTGCTCGCCCAAGGCTTTCAGCACCTCGGCCTGGGGCCGGCCGCGGCCCTTGCCGGACACCTTGTCGGCGATCAGCGTGACGGCGCGGTTGACGCCGACCTCGAACACTTCCTCCACACTCGGCAAATTCACATACATCTTGCCGTGCTGGATGTAGGGGCCATAGCGGCCGATCCCCGCGAGGATATCCTCGCCCGATTCGGGATGCGCGCCGACCAGGCGGGGCAGCCGCAGCAGCCGCAAGGCCGCTTCCAGGTCGATCGTCGCGGCATCGTAGCCCTTGGGGATCGTCGCACGCTTGGGTTTCTCGTCATCCGAGCCCTCGCCCATCTGGAGATAGGCTCCGAACCGGCCAGCGCGCACGGTCACATCGAGCCCGGTCTCGGGGTCGGTGCCGAGCAGGCGTCCCTCCGGGGGCGGCGCGTTCTCGTCCTTGGCCTGGGTATCGGAGAATTGCCGAGTGAACCGGCACTCGGGATAGTTCGAGCAGCCGATGAAGGCGCCGTACTTGCCGGTCTTCAAGGACAGCCGCCCGGCGCCGCAGGTCGGGCACAGTCGCGGATCGCCGCCGTCGCCCTTGTCGGGGAAGATGTGTGGCCCGAGCTGCTCGTTCAGCGCTTCCAGCACGTCGGTGACGCGCAATTCCTTGGTCTCGTCGACGGCGGCCATGAACTGCGTCCAGAACTCGCGCAGCACGTCCTTCCAGGCGAGCTTGCCATCGGAGATGAGGTCGAGCTTCAGCTCGAGGTCGGCGGTGAAATCGTATTCCACATAGCGCTGGAAGAACCCCTTCAGGAAACCGGTGACGAGGCGTCCCTTGTCCTGGGGGATCAGCCGTTTCTTCTCGGTGCGCACATATTCGCGATCCTGCAGCACGGCAAGGGTGGAAGCGTAGGTCGAGGGCCGGCCAATGCCGAGCTCCTCCATCTTCTTGACGAGCGTCGCCTCGCTGTAGCGCGGTGGGGGCTGAGTAAAGTGCTGCTCGGCGTCGATGGTCTGGTCCTTGACGCGATCGCCCTCGGCGAGCGGAGGCAAACGCCGGCTGTCGTCGTCTCCCGCCTCGGCCTGGTCCTCCTTGCCCCTGTCGATCGTGCGCACGCGGTCGTCGCGGCCTTCCTCGTAGACCTTGAGGAAGCCCTCGAACAGCACCACGGACCCGGTCGCGCGCAGGGTATAGAGCTTGCCGTCGCGGCCCTTGACCTCGATGTCGGCAGCGGTCTGCTCGAGCTCGGCGGAGGCCATCTGGCTGGCGACAGCGCGCTTCCAGATCAATTCGTAGAGGCCGGCCTGGTCCTTGGGCAGGTGCTTCGCCATGTCCCGCGGCAAGCGCGCCGCATCGGTCGGGCGGATCGCCTCATGGGCTTCCTGCGCATTCTTGGCCTTGGTCTTGTACTCGCGTACGAACGGAGCGACGTAGCGCTGGGAGTACTCCCGCGCAATCAGTCCGCGAATGGCATTGACCGCTTCCGGCACGATCGTGACGCCGTCGGTTCGCATGTAGGTGATGAGACCGACGGTCTCTCCGCCGATATCGACGCCCTCGTAGAGCCGCTGGGCGACCTGCATGGTTTGTTTCGCCGAGAAGCCGAGCTTGCGGGACGCGTCCATCTGCAGGGTGGAGGTGGCGAAGGGCGCATACGGATTGCGCTTCACGGCCTTCTTGTCGAGTCGGACGACTTTGAACTCACCCCTCTCGATCGCGGCCTTGATCGCTTTGGCCGTTCCCTCGTCCTTCAAATCGAGCTTCTTCAGGCTGGTGCCGGCAATCGCCTGCAGGCGAGCCGGGAACTCCTCGCCTTTGGCTGTCTGCAGCAGCGCTTCGATCGTCCAGTACTCGTCGGTCTTGAAGCGCTCGATCTCGTCCTCGCGGTCGCAGATGAGCCGCAAGGCGACCGACTGCACGCGGCCCGCCGACCGGGAGCCGGGGAGTTTGCGCCAGAGCACGGGCGACAGCGTGAAGCCGACCAGATAGTCGAGCGCCCGGCGGGCGAGATAGGCCGAAACCAGCGGCTGGTCGATCTGGCGCGGCTGCTTCAGCGCTTCCGTGATCGCCTGTTTGGTGATGGCGTTGAAGGCCACGCGCTCGACCGGCACTCCCTTCAGCACCTTCTTCTGGTTGAGGATCTCCAGGATGTGCCAAGAGATTGCCTCGCCCTCGCGATCGGGATCGGTCGCCAGGATCAGCTTGTCGGCGCCTTTCACGGCCTTGGCGATCTCGCTCATGATCTTCTGAGCTTTGCCGTCGATGTCCCAGGACATCTCGAAGTCCTGATCGGGCAGCACCGAGCCGTCCTTGGCGGGCAGATCGCGGACATGCCCAAAAGAAGCGAAGACCTGGTAGCCGGAGCCCAGGTACTTGTTGATGGTCTTGGCCTTGGCGGCCGATTCGACGATAACAATCTGCATGCGGGTTGGCGGGGTGCTCGGGTCTGGTTGAGGGGATATCGAGGTGATCGCGCCGGGATCTCAGGATCCCAGGCCACCTAGTGGTCCGACTCAGACGCTTCGAACTCCAAGCGTCTGCCCGGCCCCCTAGGTAACTTCTTGTTTTGCGGTTCGATCTTCCCACTCGATACCAACTTCGTCGGTATCGAGAGATTGGATCGAGCCGCTGGCGGACGGCGGCCGAACATGGTTTATCGGACCGCCGCTGTCAAACAGGGGATCTGGCGGGCGATCTGGATTGCCCAGAATCAACGAGGAAGTGACCGATGAGAGGCCAGAGCACGCCGACACTGCCTCAACCGACCCGCGATCCCGCGCGACTGAAGCGCGATCTCCTCGCCCACGGCTATTGCCTGATCGAGCGGGCAGTCGAGGGGGACACGCTGAAGCGGCTGCAGCAACGGATGCTCGAGCAAGCCGAAGCCGAACGTGTGCTGCACGCCATGAAGAACCCCGCCAATCCGCAAGGGCGCAACCAGTGGATCGGCATGCTGCTGAACAAGGGCGCGCCATTCCGCGAGCTCGTTTCCCATCCGCTCGCAACTCCGCTGGTGGCGGCGCTGCTGGGCGAGGATTATCTCATCAGTTGCGTCGACGCCCAGATCCAGCATCCGGGCGCACAGGCGATGCCGCTCCATTCCGATCAATGGTGGATGCCGCCGCCCGCGCTGCCGGGAACGCACCAGGCCGCCGGCGGCCGGCGACGCAATCGCGGCACCTCGCGTGATCCCTCGCCGTCGGCTGAGCCGATCAGCGCCGCCATGGTTGCCGATGTGATGTGGATGGTGACCGATTTCACACTCGAGAACGGGGCGACGCGGCTGGTGCCCGGCAGCCATCTATCGGGCCGCGATCCGGACCCGAGCGTGCCGCATCCGGTCGCAACCGTGGCTGCCGTCGGGCCTGCCGGCACCGCCTTCGCCTTCGACGGCCGCATCTGGCATGGAGCGGGAGCGAATACCTCGCAGCGGCCGCGCTTTGGCATCACGACCAATTTCTGCGCCCCCCAGTGCCGCCAGCTCGAGAACTACTCGCGAGGCATACGGCCCGAGGTGCTCGCGGGCCTGGCGCCCGAAACGCGCGAGCGGCTCGGCTTCAAGGCCTGGTCGAGCTATGGCCACACCGGCGATCCCGACGCCGTCTTCTCGGCGCCGGGCGAGGCGGCGATGGGCGAGCTGAAACCTTGACTCAAGGCTCGTGGGCAGGCTGAGGGGCCTCGCGCGCCGCTTGCGCGGCAGTCTGCTGCTCCTCGCGCACGACCTGCGCCTCGCGTTCCCGCAGGAGGTCGACGACATTCTCGCCCGCCTCCCGCAACTCGATCCGGCGCACGCGCTGGACGAGACGCATGACGGAAGTTTCGGAGATGGCATCTTGCGGCAGGCGCATGAGGGGAGCCTCCTTGAATCTGCCTTGGTGTAGGCACGCTTCACGCTGCTTCGCGTTTGACGATGGGTCAAGTTTTGGTTGTGACAAGCCCTCGATTCATGCTATCATGATGATATCATGGAGGTCATCATGGGACAGATCATCGTTCGCAATCTGGACGACAATGTCATTGCCCAGTTGAAGGCGCGGGCAACAGCATCCAGGGCGTCACTCGAGCAGACGGTGCGCGATATCTTGATCGCAGCAGCGAGCCCGGATCGGGAGGAGATCTGGCGCCGCATCGACGCAGTACGGGCGCGTATCGGGGAAGTCGAAGGTGACTCGACGACACTCATCCGCGAGGACCGGGACAGCAGATGACGGCTCTGGTTGTCGATGCGAGCGTCGCAATCAAGTGGCTGATCAGTCAGACCGGCTCACCGGAGGCGCGAGCGTTGGCCCGACCCGGTGTCGAGCTGATCGCGCCCGACCTGCTTCTGATCGAGGTTGCGAACGTACTCTGGCGGTCCGTTCGGCTGAAGCGCATCCGAGCTGCCGATGCAGAGCTGGCCAACGACGTGCTTCCCCAATCGTTCACCCGCATCGAGCCATCCCGACCACTGGCGCGTCGCGCGCTGGCACTCGCAATGGCCCTCGATCATCCGGTCTACGATTGCGTCTACTTCGCGCTCGCCGAGCGTGAGGCAGCTCCCCTGATCACGGCCGACAAGAGGCTGCTAGCGGCTGGAGCCAAGCTTGCAGGCGTCTCGGTTCAGCCGCTCGCGCCATCGGTCTACCCACCGGCATAGCGCGCCAACAGCGCCATGAACGCCTCGACCGCCGGCGCGACCTCGCCCGAGTTGTCGATGCGGTCATCGGCAAGGCCGGGATCGAGATCGGGACGGGCGGCGGGAGCGCGCGTTGCGAGGTCCTGCTCGCGGCCGCGCTTGGCGAGGCGGTCCACCAAAACCTCTGGCCGCGCCTCGATCAGCACCACCCGGACCCGCCGATAACGTGCTTTGAGGCTGTGGATCACGCTTCGAGACACGTTGCAGATGGCAATACGGCCGGCCGATAGATCGCCGTCGATCGTTGCAGGCAGCGCGTAGGAGAGCCCATGTGCGCGCCAATGGACAACAAAGCTTCCAGCGGCGAGGTCGATTGCGAACCGCGCCTCGTCGAGGGTGTCATGATCCTCCCAACGTGAGGCGGCCCGCGTCACGATCCGGCGGGGAAAGACGAAGCGATTGTCGCTCGCCAGTCGGGTCTTGGCCTCGCCGATCAGAGTGTCCTTGCCGGCGCCAGATGGCCCAACCACCAGAACGAGCGTTCCGCCGGCTGGCGCAGTGTGGCTCCTGGGATCGGCCATCGCTTGCTCCCCCCGCTCAGAATACCCGCTCGCCGGCGCGCCAGACCGCCCGCACGACGGGTCGCCCAGCGAGCCGGCCGAGGTGCACGAGATCCGCGCGCTTGCCGACCGCGATCTCGCCCCGGTCGTGGAGCCCAGCAGCCTCCGCCGGGTTGCGCGTGACCAGCGCGACAGCGCTCGGAAGCTCGAAGCCGGCGTCCATCGCAACGATCCGGCCGACCGCCACCAGCAGACTAGCTGGAATATAGTCGGACGAGACGATGTCGAGCGAGCCGCGACGGACGAGGTCGATCGCAGCCACATTGCCCGAATGCGATCCGCCACGAACGAGATTGGGCGCTCCCATCAGCACGCGGATGCCAGCCGCGTGCGAGGCTTCCGCTGCCTCGAGGGTGGTTGGGAACTCCGCGATTGCCACGCCATCGGCGACGGCCTCGGCGACGTGCGCCCTGCTCGCGTCGTCATGGCTCGCAAGCACCGCACCATGCTGGCGCGCGAGTGCCACGATCGCCTTGCGCTGGGGACCACTGTTCTCCTCGCCGCGGGCGATTCGCTCGGCGATCAGGGCTTCGATCCCGGCCTCGTCCAGCTCGCCGCGCCGGCGGTAATAGCCCTTGATCCGGTCCAGATCGCGCACCTGGCGCTGGCCCGGCGTGTGGTCCATCAGCGAGATGAGGCGAGCCTCGTGCTTGCGCAGCAGCCCTTGTGCAACGTCAGCAGCCTCGGGTGCCGTCAGCTCGCAGCGCAGATGCAAGAGATGCTCAGCCCGCAGCATGCCTGCAGCTCCAGCCGCCTCGATCGCACCGGCGAGCTTCGCGGTCTCATCGGCCACCAGGTCGACCGGCTCGTAGCTGCCGCAGCGCAGCGAATCGAAGACGGTGGTGATGCCCGCCGCCACGATCTGGGCGTCGTAGGCCAGCACGGCGGCACCGGCATCCCACAGCACGCCTGAGCGTGGCATGAAATGGGCTTCCAGATGGTCGGTATGCAACTCGACGAGGCCGGGGATCAGCAAGTCGCCGCCCAGATCCTTGCCGCCCACAGCCTGCGATGTGCCCGCCTCGACCGCGACGATCCGTCCGCCTTCGACGACCACATGCCCACGCTCGATCACTCGTTCCGCCAGAACGATGCGCGCATTGGTGATGACGAGTTCCGTGGCCGTCAATCTCGGCTCCCATGCGCAATCTCGACGTCCGACATGCACCCTCTATGGCATCACCGACCTGCCCGGATCAATCGGATCGGCTGCGGCTGCCGTGACAGTGGGTGGCGAACCTGCATCAGCTCGCACCGAATCGGCTGCGTGCCATACCGTGCCGTGTCCTGGCTACAGCGGCTTCATGTCATGCTCGTCACGATCGAATCAAACCAATCGGCCGGTGCAACCGCGCCCGAGGCCGTCGTCAAAGGAAGCCAGTGATGGCGGGATGGATTGGTAGGTTGGCGCGTATCGCAGCCGCGGCGCTGCTGGGTGTGGCTTGGCTGATCGCGCATCAGGGACGGGCAACCGCCGGAGAGCTGGAGCCGGTGCCGAGCGGCGCCTTGGCCTATCTGGAAAGCCTGGCGGGCACGCCCAGCTATCTCGCGCCTGCAGAAATCGATCCACGCTTCACCATTGCGCTCTATGTCAATGCCGCGACCTCGGGGCCGAACCAGCAGCGCATGTGGGTTTTGCATCGCGATCGGATCGGGGGAACATGGCGGCTCGCCATGTGGGACGAGGCCCATTGGAAGAAAAAGCTGCCGGCAGGCGGCGAGCCGGCCTATAGCTGGCTGGTCTCGACCGGCCGGAAGTATCCCGGCGACAGGCTTTCCGGGCCGACTCCGACAGGCGTGTTCGGGCTCGACGAGCGGCGCGGCCGGATCGTGCCGGGCTATGCCGGGCCGGGTATGATCAACGCGATGTGGATCGACCTCCACTATGACGGCGGCCGGCGCTCGGGCGTTGCCTTCCATGGCACCACGCCGGGGGCCTACCGGCGGCTCGGAACGGTCGATTCCCATGGTTGCATCCGCATGCACCAGCGCAACGCGAGCGCGCTTCTGAGGTGGGTGACCGGGCGCGACGAGGCGCTGAGCGAGGATCAGCGGTTCGGCGAGGTGCCGCGGTTCTGGCAGCGCGAGTCCGGCGATACACGCTACGGCTATACCCGCAGCGGTCACGGCTTCCCGATCGAGGTCGAGAGCATGCGCCGGCGGCTTGCCGCCAACGACATCGGCTCGAGCGGCACGATAACCGTGACGGGCACGGTCGATGCGCCCGAAGCGGATTTGCCCGCCGTGCTGACCAAGGACGGCTACCGGGTGATCGCCGTCATTTTCGACAACTGACCAGCCTCTCCGCCTTGCGGCCGCGCACGGCGAGAGCAGTGTTGCGCCCCGGGCGCGCCCGGGTCACTGTCGGCCGGCAACGCGCGCAAGTCCGCACACCGAGCCCCGCCACCCATGACCCTCGTCGACACCTTCTTCAACATCGAGGTAATGACCCGCACCCTGCCCATGCTGCTGCTGGGTGTGCGCACGACACTGGTGCTCGGGGCCACCTGCATCGTGTTTGGAACGCTGCTCGGGATCGCGGCTGCGCTCGCGCGGCTCTATGGCTGGCTGCCGGTCCGTATCATCGCGACTGCTTTCACCGACATTTTTCGCTCGCTGCCTGCCCTCATCTCGGTTGTGCTGGTCTATTTCGCGCTGCCCTTCGTCGGCATCGTGCTCTCGAGCTTCACGGCGGCGGCGATCGCGCTTTCGATCGTGTTCGCGGCATTCGCAGCGGAGATTTTCCGGGCCGGCATCGAGGCCGTGCCAAAGGGGCAGTGGGAGGCCGCGTCCGCGCTCGGGCTGCCGTTTGCGGTCGCACTCCTCGAGGTCGTCATGCCGCAAGCGTTCCGGATCGTGCTGCCGCCTTACACGTCGAGCTGCATCGAAGCCGTGAAGGCGACCTCGCTCGCGGCGTTCGTTGCCATGCCCGACCTGCTGAAGCAGGCGTTCGACGCCCAGGCTCTGACCGCCAACCCGTCCCCCCTGATCGCCGCGGCACTGATCTACCTCGCGATCCTGTGGCCGATGGTGCGCTTGCTCGGCTATCTGGAATCGCGCGGCAAGCAGGCACGGAGCCGATGACCGCTCACTCCGACAAGGCGACCGCCATCGTCGACAGTCCTGGCGAGGTGCTGAAAGGCGTCGCCTTCGCGGGCCTCGCCTACATGATGTTCACGGGTCAGGATGCGATCATGAAATGGGTCGGCAGGGACACCCCGATCCTGGAGGCGCTGTTTGTGCGCAGTTTCACGATCGTGGCGCTGTTGCTGGTGCTGCGCGGGCCGGGCCTCGCCAGGCAGGCCTTCGTATCGCCCCGGCTGGGCTGGCACTTTGCGCGCGGCCTGCTCATCCTCGCGGCTTGGCTCTGCTACTACACGGCCGCGCAAAGGCTCCAGCTCGCCGAGATGACGACGATCTACTACGCGGCACCGCTCTTCGTGACGATCCTCTCGGTTCTGATCCTGAAGGAACGACCGGGTCCCTGGCGATGGGCCGCAGTGACCGCCGGTTTTGTCGGTGTGGTGCTCGCGACAGACCCCGCCGGGCGGCCCGATCTCGTGCCGGCGCTGCTCGTGCTGGCGGCGGCCGCGCTCTGGGGCATGTCAGGCATCCTGGTGCGACACGCGCTCAATCAGGAGCCGACAATCGTGCAGATGCTGATCTCGAACTCGATGTTCTGCCTGATGACGCTGGCGGGCGTTGCGACCTGGATCACGCTCGATTGGGCGACTTTGGGCTTGCTGGTCCTGCTCGGCGTGATCGGGGGCATGAGCCAGTTCTGCATGTTCGAAGGATATCGCCGGGCGCCGGCTTCCGCCGTTGCGCCGATGGAATACACGTCTTTCGTCTGGTCGGTGGTGCTCGGCTGGCTCGTCTTCGGCGATTTACCCACGCACAATGTCTGGCTGGGGGCCGGGGTCATTGCCTTCTCCAGCCTGCTTGCCCTGTGGAGCACGCGGGCGAGGACGTCCTGAGGGAGACTATCTGCAACCCTTCGAGCTCTCGACCGTCTCGATGGCGACGACGTTGGCGCGCTCAATGTCGTTCATGGGCACGCCATCCTGGTCGTCGATCGAGCAGTCTGAGTTGTCGAAGGCCTTTTTCCCGCGCGCGGTCTTGAAGCAATAGCCGTTCTCGTCGAAAATGCGGTTGCGGACGTGCCAGAGGTTTTGGCAGGAAAGCTACTTCAGGGCCGATCTCTCGAAGGTGTCGCTGTCGGTGCAGCCGATACCCTCGAAACAATCGGCACGGGCCTGGAAAACGCCTGCGAGCACGACGAACACGACCATCAGCGTCGCGAGCAGGATGGTCTCCGGGAAGCGCCTGAACAGCATGGGAAGCTCCTTGGGGATGGCAGGTTGGCCCTGCTCATGCGCGTCACAATGCCGCCCTGAAGCTGAACGGAACCTGAACCGACCCGGCGAGTGGGATGAGTTGGGGAGGAAAACGACCCGCTCCGAGCCGGGAAACTCGCCAACATCCAACCGCGGTCGACCCCATGAAAACGCCGTTCCCGCGTCTCTTCTCGCCACTCCAGATCGGCAGCGTCACGCTCGCCAACCGGATCGTCTCGACCGGTCACGACACCGGGCTCGCCAGCAAGGGGCTCGTCGGCGATGACCTCGTTGCCTACCAGGAAGCGAGGGCCAAGGGCGGAGCTGGCCTCATCATCGTGCAGGTAGCGACCGTCCACGAGACGGCGAAGTTCTCCAACCATGTGCTCACGGCCCACACGGACGATTGCATTCCTGGCTACCGGCGCTTGGCGGCAGCCGTGCACGCCTGCGATACCAAGATCTTTGGCCAGCTCTTCCATCCCGGCCGTGAGATCATGGAGGGGCAGGACGGCTCGATCCCGGCGGCCTACGCACCCTCGGCTGTGCCCAACGAGCGCTTTCATGTGATGCCGGTGCCGATGTCGGTGCGCATGATCGAGGAGGTGGTCGATGGCTATGCCGCCGCCGCCCACAGGCTCCAGGCGGCGGGCCTCGACGGCGCCGAGATTGTGGCGAGCCATGGCTATCTGCCAGCCCAGTTCCTGCACCCCCGCGTCAACCTCAGGACCGACGACTATGGCGGCTCGCCCGCGAAGCGCTTGCGATTCCTGCGTGAGGTGATCGCTGCGATCCGGGCCGCGACCGGGCCGCGGTTCGTGCTCGGGTTGAGGATCTCGGGTGAAGAGAGGGACAGCGATCCGCTCGACACCTCACAGGTGCTCGACGCCTGCCGGAGCCTCGACCAGGCGGGTGGACCCGACTACTTCAGCGTTGTCGCCGGCACCTCGGCCTCGCTGCAGGGCGCGATCCACATTGTGCCGCCGATGGCTTATGAGAATGCTTACGTGGCGCCATTCGCGGCGGCCATGAAGGCGGTCGTCAGCAAGCCCATCATCGTGGCCGGCCGCATCAACCAGCCCCAGATCGCGGAAGGCGTGCTGGTGCGCGGCGAGGCGGACGCCTGCGCCATGACACGGGCGATGATCGCCGACCCGCTGATGGCGAGGAAGGCCAAGGCCGGCAGGACCGACGACATCCGCGCCTGCATCGGCTGCAACCAGGCCTGCATCCATCATTTCCACCGTGGCTATCCGATCTCCTGCATCCAGTACCCCGAGAGCGGCCGCGAGATCGCTTTTGGCAAGCGGCAGATGGCAGAGCGCAAGAAGCGTGTGCTGGTCGCAGGCGGCGGACCGGCAGGCATGAAGGCCGCCGCGGTGCTCGCCGAGCGCGGCCACGCGGTCACCCTCTACGACGCCGGGCGCCAGCTCGGCGGGCAAGTGCTGCTCGCGCAATTGCTGCCTGGCCGGGCCGAGTTCGGCGGGCTCGCGACCAACCTCCTGCGCGAGTGCGAGATCCATGGGGTCACGATCGTGAAAGGCACCATGGTCGATCGGGCGCTCGTCGAGCGCGAGCAGCCCGACGCGGTTGTCGTCGCAACCGGCGCCAAGCCTCGCTGGCCCGCATTCGAAGGCCGCGAGGAGGCCAACGCGGTCGATGCCTGGCAGGTGCTGCGGGGGGAAAGGAACATCGGCTCGAAAGTGGTGATCGCCGACTGGCGCAGCGACTGGATCGGCGTCGGCCTGGCCGAAAAGCTCGCGCGCGAAGGTTGTCAGGTTCGTCTGATGGTCGACGCCGTGATGGCTGGCGAGCAGATGCCCTGGTATGTCCGCGACCACACCATGGGCGTGCTCGCCAAGCTCGGTGTCGAGGTCAGGACGTATGCGCGCCTCTATGGCGCCGACGGCACGACCGCCTATTTCCAGCACGCCACCTCGGGCGAGCCGATCGTGCTCGAGGACATGGACACGCTCGTGCTCGCCCAGGGCCACGAGCGGGAGGCGGAGCTGGAAACCGCACTCGAGGGCTGGGAGGGCGAAGTCGAGGTCATCGGCGACGCGCTGTCCCCGCGCACGGCCGAGGAGGCGGTGCTGGAGGGGTTGAAGGTCGGGACAACGATTTGACCCAATTCGTATCCCATCTGAGGCAACCTCCGCCGCAGGGATAATGAGCATGCGTCTGCTAGCGCCCATTCTCGCAGCGGCTGTGCTGGCGGGCAGTGGCCCTGTTTCCGCCGGCAGCGACTGCGCCAACAACGGCCGGCCCGGCGTCGGCTATGCGCCGATCGGCTACGAGCAGCTGACTGGCTGGATCGAGGACGATCACATCGCCTCGTTCGCGACCTTCATCAGGTCCTGCGAGCGCATCGAGGGCCCACTGCCGCTGCTGACCGTCTGCACCAGGGCTCGAGCACTCGGTGGCACACTGACACAGGACCAGGCACGCCTGTTCTTCGAAAGCGCCTTCGAGCCCGCCGTGGTGATGCAGAGCGGCTGCCCGGGCAAGGTCACGGGCTATTACCAACTCTCGATGGCAGGCGCCCGAGTGCGCTCCGACAATTTCCCAGTCCCGCTCTTTGCCCGGCCGGCCGGCACCGGCGACTTGCCCGGCCGCAAGGCGATCGACGAAGGCGCGCTCGATGGCCGGGCGGAAGTCGTCGCCTGGCTTGCCGACCACACCGACCTGTTCCAGCTCCAGACCGAAGGATCGGGGCGCATCCGGCTCGCGGACGGTGGCGTGCTCGACGTCAATGCAATCGGGGGCAATGGGTATCGCTACACCAAAATCTCCGACATCCTCGCCAGCAATGGCTATCCCGACGCCGCCACCCTGTCGATCCCGGTCCGCACCGCCTGGCTGAAGGCGCGCCCCGAGCTGGCGCGAAAACTCTATTGGCAGAACCAGTCCTACGCGTTCTTTTCACGCTCTGCAGCGCCGATGGGCGTCAAGGGCATTGCGTTGACGCCGGGTCGCAGCCTCGCGGTCGATCCGAGCTATCATGCGATCGGCCAGCCGATCTTCGTGCTGGCGGCGGGCGTGCGCACCGAGACCGGCCATTCCGGCTTCTTCCGCCTGCTGATCGCGCAGGATATCGGCGCCAAGTCCGAGATCAGTGGCCCGGAGCGCGGCGATATCTACTTTGGCGAGGACGAGCGGGCCTACACCGTCGGCTCCAGCACCAAAGGGGAGGCCATGTTCGTGGTGCTCAGGCCGCGGGAGTAGTTGGCGCGGAGCCGCTCGGTGCTATAATGGTCGAAGGGAGGACGACATGGCCCAAATTGTTGTCGATGACCTGAGCGAGGATCTGGTTTCGCTCTTGCATGAGCGCGCGCAAAGGGAAGGTAGGTCCGTTGGCGCAATCATTGCCGAGATGCTTGCGCACGCCGCCAAGCCCAGCCTCGATCTCGCTCTTGCAGCAGCCGACGAGTTGCGCGCCATGACGCCCGAATCCACGCTCGACTCGACAGACCTCATTCGCGAGGACCGCGACAATGTCGGGGCATATCGTTGACGCAAGTGTCCTCGTAAAACTCCTGGCTCGCGAGCACGATTCGGCACTTGTCCGCGCAGCGGTTGCTCGTGCAAGCGAGATCTGGGCGCCGGAGTTCGTATTTGCCCAAGCCTACAACGCGCTTTGGAAACGCTGGCGACGCGGAGACTATCTCGTCGAGCAACTCGAACGCGCGCCTGCGATCCTGCTGGCCCTGGTCACCCATCCCGTATCGGTCGCGTTGCTTCTGCCAAAGGCGGCAACGATCAGTCGCCAGTTCGATCACCCGGTTCATGACTGCCTCTACATCGCACTTGCCGATCGCCAGCAGGCGCCGCTCATTACCGCCGACAAGCGTCTGCACCGTGCGGCGCAGTCCCTTGGGACGGTCAGGCTTTCACCGCTTTGAGCAACGGCGGGGTTGGCTCCTCGTCTACGAGCAGATTATTGGCGCCTCGGGGGGGCGTGTCTATGGCGGGCGAGAGGGCCGAGCTGGAACGTGCGAGGGAGCGAATCGATGTGACGCCGAAGGCGATCGAGGGCGGGAGGGCAGGTGAGCCCAGCGATCTGATCAGTTCAATTGGTTTTCGATCGGGCATAGTCAGCTCATGAAGCTCAACCGCATTACCATCGATCCGAAAGTCTGCACGGGCAAGCCATGCATTCGTGGGCTACGTTTTCCCGTGGCGCGACTCCTCGGCCTTCTCGCCGCGGGAGAGACTCGTGAGCAGATCCTCGCAGCATATCCCTATCTCGAATCCGGCGACCTGCCGGTCGCTACAGTCGAGATGCCATGAGCGTAGGGGCGGGCGGCAGCTTGCCCGAAGCAGCACTACCCCGCGCGCCGGATCGAATCGAACACTTTGGTGATGCCGCGGCGCCTGAGACCTTTCAGGCGCTCGATATGGCGGGTTTCGGCCTTGGAGTAGACGCTCTCCAGGTGGGTCAGGAAACCTTTCAGCCGCTCGTCCCAGACGCCGCGTCGCTCGGCCATCTCGACGAGGCGGAAATCGGGCGTGTTGTTGGCTTCGACCAGCACCGGACCACGGTCGGTCTGCGCGATGTCCCAGCCGATCAGGGGTACATTCGAGACCACCTTGGCGGCCCACAGCGCGGTTTTCAGGATGTCGTCCCAGCCTGGGATCCGCGCCCCCACGAGCCGCGCACCGGTATCGGGATGGTTCTCGACCTCGACCTGGTTGAGGCCGGCGCCACGGATGACGCGCATCACCTCGCCGGTCGCCTGGTCGAGCGCCGCCAGCATGTTGCCCTTGCGCCAGAAATTGTCGGCCATGCTGGCACCCGCGGGCACCTTCCAGCACACGCGGAACACCTCCGGGCCATCCTGGCCGCAGATGGTGTAGACACGGATCGTTCCGATGCGATGACCGATCAGCCGGTCGAGCTCGGGGTGCGGCTGCAGGCGCTCCTGGAACATGTAGCCGTTACGATAGCTCCTCACCACCTCGGCGGCGAGCGCGGCCGGATCGGCGCGCCGATTGCCCGACAGCACGAGGCTGCCTTGTGCCTCGTCGAACCCCTCGATCGCGACGGTGCCCAGGCTCAGCGACGACGAGCAGGGCTTGCCGAAAATGGGCAGGTTGGCTGGATTGGTCAGGAAGGCGGCGATCTCATCGGCACTGCGCAGCATGCCGAGCGCGGGCAGGTCCAAGGATGTGTGATAGAGCGCCTTCTGGCGGATGGTCGGGAGCCCATAGCCGTTCATCAGCGTATAGAAGGTGAGCTTGTCCGAGACGATCGCGTACCAGTGCTCGTTGCGGTTGGCCGACAGCCCGATCACCTTGGAGCCGCGCATGCCGACGAACTCGCGCTTGTCGGCGCCGGCAAGGCCTGCATCATCGAACAGTCGCAAGTCGAAGTACTCTTCCGCCGAGATCTTGCCTGGCCCGAACGACAGCTTCGCCATGTCGGAGACGAGCGCACCCAGCGTCTTGCCATAGCGCTCGGTCGCGATTTTGAGCATCTCGGGCAACGGCAGCGGCTTGTCCGGCTCGGTCGTGTCGAGGATGCTGCTGGCCATACGAGTACCTTTGGGTTGCGCGAATCGTCCAGCTGGCATTCTCGTTGGTGAAAGGTAAAGCCGCCGTTACCAGCCGGTCTGCGCGCCATGCGTGACTGGCGCAGCTTGTCGTGGCGGCCCGAAGCACCTAAACGGGACTTCGAATGGCCGGATGCGGCCGCCCCGGAACCCACCAAGGGAGCGAGCGAGATGGACAGGATCCGCATCAATGGCGGCGAGCGGCTGATCGGCACGATCCCGATCTCGGGAGCCAAGAACGCGGCACTGCCGCTGATGATCGCCTCGATTCTGAGCCAGGAGACGCTGACGCTGAAGAACGTCCCCAACCTGGCGGACGTGAACCTGCTCGCCCGCATCCTGCGCAATCATGGTGTCGACCTCGCGGTCGATGGCAAGCGTGCTGGCGGCGTCAAGCATCTGGGCGAGACCTTCCATCTGACCGCCCGCGACATCGTCGACACGACTGCACCCTACGAGATGGTCTCCCGCATGCGGGCGAGTTTTTGGGTGCTGGGGCCACTGCTCGCGCGTTGCGGGAGAGCGAAGGTCTCGATGCCGGGCGGCTGCGCCATCGGAACCCGGCCAATCGATCTGCATCTCTACGGCCTCAAGGCGCTGGGTGCCGAGATCGACATTGACGGCGGCTATGTCTTTGCCAAGGCTCCCAAAGGCCTGCACGGCGCACGCATCATCTTCCCCAAAGTCTCGGTCGGCGCGACCCACAACGTGCTGATGGCGGCCGTGCTCGCCAAGGGCGAGACGGTGATCGAGAATGCCGCACGCGAGCCCGAGATCGGCGACGTAGCGCGCTGCCTCGTCGCCATGGGTGCCCGTATCGAAGGCATCGGTAGCCAGACCTTGCACATCGCCGGTGTCGACCGCCTCGAGGGCGCGCGACATACGGTCCTGCCCGACCGGATCGAAACCGGCACGTTCGCCATGGCGGTGGCGGCAACCGGGGGCGACGTGTTGCTCGAAGGTGCCGAGATCGAGCATCTGGAGGCTGCCCTCAACGTGCTGAAGGCCGCAGGCACGACGATCGAGCAAACGCCAAAGGGAATTCGCGTCGCCCGCAACGGTGGCCGGCTCGATCCCGTCGACGTGGAAACGCAGCCCTTCCCGGGCTTCCCGACCGATCTGCAGGCCCAGTTGATGGCGCTCGCGACCGCCGCCGGCGGGACATCGACCATCCGCGAGACGATTTTCGAGAACCGGTTCATGCACGTACAGGAGCTGGTCCGCCTCGGTGCCGAGATCCACCTGCACGGCGACATGGCATCCATCAAGGGCGGCAAGCGGCTGACGGGCGCGCCGGTGATGGCAACGGATCTGCGGGCGTCGGTCTCGCTGGTGATCGGCGGTCTCATCGCCGATGGCGAGACCATGATCAGCCGCGTCTACCACCTCGACCGCGGCTTCGAGCGGCTGGAGGAAAAGCTCAGCCGCTGCGGCGCCCGGATCGAGCGGATCACGGCGGGGTGAGGTGCGGGTGCGGTTTACGCTCCTGGCCTCGGTTCGTGCTATGAGCCGCCTCGGAGTTGTCAGCCGATAGCGGGGCGTCGATGGCCGAGCGGTCGTTCAAGCAAGAGGTCGAGAAGCTGCGCCTGAAGGCGGGTGAGGAGTTCCACGGCGAGGGCATCCTCGCGATCACCAAGGCGCTGCTGCAGTCGGGCGTCTCGTACGTGGCGGGCTATCAGGGTGCGCCGATCTCGCACCTGATTGATGTGCTGGCGGACGCCAACGACATTCTGGAAAGCCTCGGCATACATTTCGAGAGCAGCGCATCGGAAGCAACGGCTGCCGCAACGCTCGCGGCCTCCGTCAACTATCCCCTGCGCGGTGCCGCCACATTCAAATCGACGGTCGGGACCAATGTCGCCGCCGACGCGCTCGCCAACCTCGCCTCGGGCGGCGTCACCGGTGGCGCGCTGATCGTCGTCGGCGAGGACTATGGCGAGGGCTCCTCGATCATGCAGGAACGCTCCCACGCCTTCGCCATGAAGTCGCAGATCTGGTTGCTCGACCCGCGCCCCAACCTGGCGAAGATCGTCGAGATGGTGGAGAAGGGTTTCGAGCTGTCGGAAGCCTCCAACACGCCGGTCATGCTGGAGGTGCGCATCCGCGCCTGCCACGTCACCGGCAGCTTCATCGCCAAGGACAATGTGCGGCCCTCGTATGGGCTGAAAGACGCGCTCGAAAGCCCGGTTCGCGACACCTCCCGGATCGTGCTGCCGCCAGCCTCCTTTCTGCACGAGAAGGAGAAGATCGAAAAGCGCTGGCCCGCCGCCGTGCGGTTCATCACCGGGCATGGCTTGAACGAGATCTTCCCCGGCGAAGCACGCGACATCGGCATCGTGATGCAGGGGGGAATGTATAATACCGCGCTGCGGGCGCTCGAGCTGTTGGGGCTCGCCAACGCCTTTGGCGACAGCGACGTGCCGCTCTATGTCCTCAACGTGACCTATCCGCTGTGCGATGACGAGTTGAAGCGTTTCTGCCAGGGCAGAAAAGCAATCCTGATCGTCGAGGAGGGCCAGCCCGACTTCATCGAGCAGGCCGTGAATACGATCCTGCGCCGGGCCGACATCCAGACCAAGGTGCATGGCAAGGACATGCTGCCGATGGCGGGCGAGTACACCGGCGCGGTAATGCGGGAGGGGTTGCGGAAGTTCATCGCTGCCTACCGGGCCGACCTGCTGGCCGACGCACCCGCCGCTGCTGCCCCGCCCGAGGACGCACTCGCCGCGCTGGGCAATGGCGTCATGCACAGCCGTCCGCCGTCGTTCTGCACCGGCTGCCCGGAGCGGCCGATCTTTACGGCAATGAAGCTGGTCGAGCGCGAGCTGGGGCCCCATCACGTTTCCTGCGACATCGGCTGCCACCTGTTCTCGATCCTGCCGCCCTTCGACATCGGCAACACCACGATGGGCTATGGGCTCGGGGGGGCAGGCGCGGCGGCACTCAACGCCAAGGCGGGCAAGCGCGCGATCGCTATCGTCGGCGACGGCGGCTTCTGGCACAACGGCTTGCTGTCGAGCGTGGGCAACTCGGTTTTCAATCGGTCCGACAACCTGACGATCATCGTCGACAACGGCTACTCGGCCGCAACCGGGGGGCAGGATCTCCTCTCCTCGCGCCATCCGAGCCCGATCCGCGCGACCTGGAACTCGATCGAGCGGGCGGTGCGCGGCGTCGGCGTCGAATGGGTGAGAACGCTGCGGCGCACCTATGACGTCGCCAAAATGCGCGACACGCTGAAAGAGGCGCTGACGACGACGAAGAAGGGGCCGAAGGTGATCGTCGCGCAGTCGGAATGCATGCTGAACCGGGAGCGGCGCGAAAAACCCCTGCGCGCGGCGGCAGTGAAGGCGGGCAAGCGCGTGGTGCGCGACCGCTTCGGCGTCGATGCCGAGACCTGCACCGGCGATCATTCCTGCATCCGCCTGTCCGGCTGCCCCTCGCTCACCATCGCGCCGCACCCCGACCCATTACGCCGCTCGCCCGTCACCAAGGTCATCGACTCCTGTGTCGGCTGCGGATTGTGCGGAGAGATCGCGCACGCGGCGGTGCTGTGCCCCTCGTTCTACCGCGCGTCGGTGATCGCGAACCCGAGTTGGTGGGACCGGAAGCGGGCGGGACTGCGCGCACGTGTCATCGACTGGCTGCGCGGACCCGCCGAGCCCTCATCGGCGCGGAGCCTGCTATGAAGATCCCGGCTCGCCGGCCGGGATGCCGGGTGGGGTGGGGACAGTGAAGGCGGCCGACACCCCCCGCGCCATCCGCCTCGCGATCCTCGCGATGGGCGGGGAAGGCGGCGGGGTGCTGGCCGACTGGCTGTCCGACCTCGCGCAAGCCGAAGGCTACATCGTGCAGGCGACCTCGGTGCCGGGCGTCGCCCAGCGGACCGGCGCGACCATCTACTACCTGGAGCTGTTCCCCAAGGCCGGCGCGAAGGGACGCCAGCCGGTGCTGGCGCTGATGCCGGTGCCGGGAGATGTGGACATCGTGATCGCCTCCGAGCTGATGGAAGCCGCGCGTGCCGTGAGCCGCGGCCTCGTCACGCCCGACCGCACCACGCTCGTCGCATCCAGTCATCGCGTCCATGCGATGACCGAGAAGATCGCCATGACCGACGGGCGGGCCGACCCGGCGCCGCTCGAGGAAGCATGCCGGAAGGCGGCCAAGCACCTCGTCATGCTCGACATGGGGAGAATCGCGGAGAAAACCGGCAGCGTCATCAGCGCGGTGATGCTGGGAGCGCTGGCTGCCTCGGGCGCGTTGCCATTCGAGCGCCGGGCCTATGAGGCGGCGATCGAGCGCTCGGGCATCGGCGCGGCATCCTCGCTCGCGGCCTTTGCGGCCTCGTTCGCGACCGCGTCGGGACAAGCCCCGGTGGAGGCCATCGAGCCTGCAAACCCGCTTCCCCCGGTCCCCGAAACGCTTGCCGCTCGTATCGACCAGCTGCCCGCGGCGGTACGCGAGCTCGCGCGGCTGGGGACCTTGCGCGTGCTCGACTACCAGGATGCCAGCTACGCCGGGCTCTATCTCGATCGCCTCGCCAGGATTGCCGCAATCGAGCCCGAGACGAGCGATGGCAATGCCCCGTTGACGACCGAGACGGCCCGCCAGCTCGCCCTTGCGATGACCTACGAGGATCCAGTGCGGGTGGCCGAGCTGAAGCTCGATCCGGGACGTATCGCGCGTATTCGCGCGGAGGTGAAAGCAAAGCCCGATGAGATCGTCGACGTTGCCGAGTTCCTGCATCCCCGGCTCGAGGAGATTGCCGGCATGGTGCCGGCTCCGCTCGGGCGGACCCTCTTGCGCAAAGGTTTGGCGCGCAGCCTCGTCGAGTTGCTCACCCGCAAGGGCCGCACGGTGAAGACCACCAGCATACGCGGGTTCCTGACGCTCGCGGCGGTCGCCCGCATGAAGCCATACCGGTTGCGGTCGCTGCGACACGCGGCCGAGGACGCACGGGTGGAAGCCTGGCTCGCGCGGATCGCCGACATCGCGCCCAGGAACACCCCGCTCGCTGTCGAGATCGCGCGCGCGCTAGACTTGGTGAAGGGCTATGGCAACACGCACGAGCGAGGCGTCGTGAGCTATGAGCGGATCATGGACACTGTTGCCCGCGTGATCGAGCGGCCCGATCCGGCCGGCGAATTGCGGAAACTGTGCGCCGCCGCCAGCGCCGACGACACCGGCCGCGCGCTGGAAAAGGCGCTCGCGGCGCTCGGTGAGCGGCCCGCTGGCGACGTGTCGATGCGATCGACATGATGCCGGGATATGTCGATAGAACGATATTTCATCGACATATCGAATGGAATGTGTCGATCTGTTCGACATGTTGCAAGTGATGTGTCGACAAACCCGCGATTCATCGACATATTGTGTCTATGCACTTCAACCCAAACACCCCTTTCAACGAC
>JANPDA010000430.1:0-4633 GCA_031431235.1 Hyphomicrobiaceae bacterium | reverse complement strand
GGGTCCCCGATGCGCTGCGAAGTAGTCGTTGAGTGCGATCTTCATCAGCTCGTGGTGCCGTCCCTTGGCTGGCATGGCGACCAGATCCCCCCCGATCAACTCGAACCGGTCGTCCTCTTGGACTATCCCGGCCTCGAGCATCTTCTCGAGATCGTAGACGCTCCACTTGCGGCGCGGCAGACCGTCGCCGGCCTGGGTGGTGCCGGACCGGGCGGGCACGAAGGGAGTGCGGGGCATCTCGTTCATGGGAGCATCGATATCACGGAAGCAGTCGAGGCCGGTAGTCTGGCTCAACTCCCAGCCACGAATCAGGCCATGATCGCGGCAAGCAGCCACGGGAGCACGCGATGAAGGCCGCAAAGTTGACGGGCAAGCGCAAGGGCGCACGCGCGCAGTTCGACAAGCGGATCATCGCGCTCGTCTATGATTTCGACGGAACGCTCTGCCCCAAGCCGATGCAGGAATATACGTTCCTGCCCAAGATCGGCGAGGACCCGGTCGCCTTCTGGGCAGAGGTCGGGCGCGTGGCTCGCGCCGAGCAGGCCGATGGCCTCATCACCTACATGCATCTGATGTACAAGAAGGCGAAAGCCAAGGGCGTGCGCATCGACCGCGAGGAGCTGGTCGCGCTCGGCCGCCAGGTCGAGCTGTTCCCGGGCGTGGTGGAGTGGTTCGATGCGATCGCGGATTACGTCTCGATCCGTGCCGAGACGGGCGTCGAGCTGCGACACTATCTCGTATCGTCGGGACTGAAGGAGATCATCGAGGGCACGCCGATCTATCCGCGCTTCCACAACGTGTTCGCGTCGGAGTACTTCTTCGAGGCCTATGACCTGCCTTATCCCAAGCGTGTGATCACCGACACCGGCAAGACCCAGTACTTGTTCCGCATCAACAAGGGCATCGAGGACCTGGGCGAGAGCATCAACAGCCATATGCCGGAGGGGGAACGCCCGATCCCGTTTGCCAACATGGTCTATTTCGGCGACGGCGACACCGACGTGCCCTCGATGACGGTGATGCGAAAGAGCGGCGGTCACGCCATCGCCGTGCACCCGCCCGGCAAGCACCGCGCGAAGTGCATCGATCTCTATAAGGCCGGTCGCATCGACTTCTTCGCTACCGCCGACTACCGGCGATCATCGGACCTGTTCAAGCGGACCTGCCTGCTGCTCGACCTCATGCTCGCGGGCATTCGCGTCGAGGAGGAGCGCTGGCAACTGGAGCGCGGGATCAAGTCATGAGTGGGGATTTGTCACTTTGCCGCAAATTCGGCACAACGACAGCTCAACTCGACCCCATCGCAACCGTGGAGCAGGCGCTCATGCAACTCAAGCGATCGATCTTGGCTGGCGCTCTGCTCGTGGGCCTGGCAGCGCTGGACCAACCCGCCGCTGCCGGCGAGACCGCTTCGGCCAAACAGTTATTCGGCTCCGCAACCGAGGGAGCACCGATGAGGGCCCGCTCGATCGGCTCCTATGCCCGCGGTTGCCTTGCCGGCGGTATTGCCCTGCCGTTCGATGGTGACGGATTTCAAGTCATGCGGCTGTCGCGCAACCGCAATTGGGGGCACCCGGCGCTGATCGCGTTCCTGACCCGGTTTGCCCGGGAAATGAAAGCCGAGGAGGGCTGGTCCGGCCTGCTGATCGGCGATATTGCCCAACCGCGCGGCGGTCCGATGCCATCGGGCCACAAGAGCCATCAGATCGGGCTCGATGCCGATATCTGGTTCAAGCCGGCGCCCGCCAAGACCATGACACCGACGGAGCGCGAGAACGTGGAGCCGCTGCTGGTTGCCGAGGAGCGGGGCCGCGAGATCGTCGCGCGCAATTGGAACGAGGGGTTCGTGCGGATGCTGCGGCGTGCGGCCGTCAATCCCGATGTCGAGCGGATCTTCGTGCATCCGACCATCAAGCGGGCCGTGTGCAATGCGGTTGTGCCCGAGGATCATGGCTGGCTGCAGAAGCTGAGGCCGCTTTACGGTCACAACTACCATTTCCACGTCCGACTTGCCTGCCCGGCCGGGGAAGCAGGCTGCGAGCCGCAGAAGAAGGCGCCTGACGGGGATGGTTGCGGCAAGGAGCTCGACGACTGGATCGCGCTCGTGAGCAAGCCGGCGGAGCCTTCACTGTTGCCACCAGTCGAGGAGAAATCGAAGGATCTGACGCTCGCCCAGCTTCCCGCCGATTGCCGGGATGTGCTCGCAGCCGGCCGGTCGAAGGCCGAGCTCGCCGCCGATATCGCGGCAGCACGCATTCCCCTGCCGGTCAGTAAGAAAAGTCAGGCCGAGAAGCGTTGATCGGATGGGCGCAGCCGGCGTTGCGCAGCGAGCGCCAGCGCGCTGACGACGATCAGGGCCGCCGCGCCGCTCAGGAAGATGGTATTGGCCGCCCAGTCGGGCCGCGTGCCCGGTGCTTTGCCGGTCGCCACCAGAATCGCAATCACCGCAGCCATGGCGACAATCTGCACGCCAGCCAGCGCCTGTCCGGTGCGTAGCGGCCGCGTGCGTCCCGTGATGTCGATCGTCTCGATCCGCCACGCATAGAGAGCGGATAACCCTGCCGGCACTGCCAGATAGAGCGCGTACTGATAGGCGTGATACCAGGAGAGATCGGTCAGGTAATACATGCCCGCGATCGAGGCCGCACCCCAGGCATAGACAAAGGACATCAGCGATGCGTTGACGACGCCGGCCTCGCGGGCTGATGCGATCGAGGGCGGCTGCTGCCAAAGTCGCCGGTTCTCGATCAGCGCCAGTAGGGCGAACGAGCCTGCCGTGATGCAAGCAATGGCAATCGCATAGCCCTGCCTGCCGGAGCCGGCAGCGTTGATCATGGCTACCGTGGACAGCGCACAGCCTGCGGCGCGCGTTTCATAGCTGTACCTGTGCAAAAGCGTGCTCCTCCAGCGAGGTCTAGCCGCGCTGCAACTCCGTTCCGCTCTGGGCTGCTCCAGTCCGCGACAGCGCGCGGTTGTAGCTGATGAGCGAAACCGAGCTGATGGCGGCGAGAGCAGCCGCTCCGAAGAAGAAGATGTTGTGCGCGGCCCAATAGGGCTCGCCCAGGCGGGTCTTGCCTTCGAGCAGGCTCGGCATGTCGATGAAGGGAACCTTGCCGTCGACCAGCATGCCGAGGATGGCGACGACGCAGCCGACGAGCTGGACGATCGCCAACAGGCGCGAGAGCCGCAGCACCCTCTCGCCCGACACCTTGTCGGCGCCAGCCGAGGTCAGCAGGTTCGAGAAGCAGAGGCACAGGAGAGTCGCCGCGCAGAACGCGACGACGAAGTGCCACCATTCGGGCCAGGTGATGGCCGAGGTGTAGATCATCGATACGGCGACCGCGGCCCAACCCCAGGTGACGGCCATGAAGCGGGCATTGAGGCTCGCGAGCGCGAACACGTCGGCGTCGCTGTTGACCACCTTCTCGTTCTCGCGCACGGCCAGGATCGCGATCATGAAGCTGATCAGCGCGGCGACGAGTGCATTCAGCCCGACCGCACCGAGCGCGGCCGTGACGATGAGTACGCTGCATGCGATCGCGACAGCAAAAATCCAGATGATCGTCGAAGTCATGTTGGGCATTCCCTGAGCTCGAGCGTTGACCTGACTATCCCATCGAAGGGATTACGATAGCGGCGGCCCGTAAAAACTTCGATACCAGTCCGTGAACCGCCGAATTCCCTCCTCGATCGGTGTGGAGGGCCGGAACCCGACCGCGTTCGCGAGCGCTTCGACGTCGGCATAGGTCCGCTCGACGTCGCCGGGCTGCAGCGGCAGGAAGTTCTTCCGGGCCGTCACGCCGAGCGCCTGCTCGAGCAGCCCGATGAAGTGCATGAGCTCGACCGGCTGGTTGTTGCCGATGTTGAAGAGTCGGTAGGGAGCCGAGGAGGTTGCGGGAGCAGGATGGTCGCCGCTCCAGGCCGGATCGGGCGTGGCGACCTGGTCGAGCGTGCGCACCACGCCTTCGACGATGTCGTCGATGTAGGTGAAATCGCGCGAGTGATTGCCATTGTTGAAGATGTCGATCGGCTCGCCCGCGAGCATCTTCTCGGTGAACATGAAGATCGACATGTCCGGCCGGCCCCAGGGGCCGTAGACCGTGAAGAAGCGCAGGCCCGTCACTGGCAACCGGTAGAGATGGGCATAGGAATGCGCCATCAGCTCGTTGGCCTTTTTCGTCGCGGCGTAGAGGCTGACGGGGTGATCGACATTATGGTCGACGCTGAAGGGCAGGTTGGTGTTGGCGCCGTAGACCGAGCTGGTCGAGGCAAACACCAGATGCTCGACGCTTCCGTGGCGGCAACCTTCCAGGATGTGCAGGAAGCCGACGAGATTGGAATCAGCGTAGGCGTGCGGATTGGTGAAGGCGTAGCGGACGCCCGCTTGCGCGGCGAGATTGATGACGCGCTCGGGGCGGTGCTCGGCGAACACGGCTTCGATCGCCGCGCGGTCGGCGAGGTCGGCTTTGACGAAGCGGAAGCCATTGCGACCCTGCAGCTTGGTGAGCCGCGCCTCCTTGAGACGCACGTCATAATAGTCGTTGAGGTTGTCGAGGCCGATCACCTGGTCGCCCCGGTCGAGCAACGCTTTGGCCGTGTGGAAGCCGATGAACCCGGCGGCGCCGGTGACGAG
>JANPDA010000429.1:0-3641 GCA_031431235.1 Hyphomicrobiaceae bacterium | reverse complement strand
CGGATCAGGTAGCGGTCGTAGCAATCGCCGTTCTTGCCGACGGGGATGTCGAAGGCGAGCTCGGAATAGCACTCGTAGGGCTGCGACCGGCGCAGATCCCAGGCCGCGCCCGAGCCGCGCACCATCACGCCCGTGAAGCCCCAGGCGAAGCACTCGTCGAGCGAGACGACGCCGATATCGACATTGCGCTGCTTGAAGATGCGGTTCTCGGTCAGCAGCCCCTCGATGTCGTCGACGACCTTGGGGTGATGCTCGCAGAACTTGGCGATGTCCTCGATCAGCCGGGTCGGCAGGTCCTGGTGGACGCCGCCGGGGCGGATGTAGGCCGCATGCATGCGGCTGCCCGAGGCACGCTCGTAGAAGACCATCAGCTTCTCGCGCTCCTCGAACCCCCACAGCGGGGGTGTGAGCGCGCCCACGTCCATCGCCTGCGTCGTCACGTTGAGGAGGTGGGAGAGGAGCCGCCCGATCTCGGAATAGAGCACGCGGATGAGGCTCGCGCGCTTGGGCACCTCGAGCCCCAGCAGCTTCTCGATCGCGAGGCTGAAGGCGTGCTCCTGGTTCATCGGCGCGACATAGTCGAGGCGGTCGAAATAGGGGATCGCCTGCAGATAGGTTCTCGCCTCGATCAGCTTCTCGGTGCCGCGGTGCAAGAGCCCGATATGGGGATCGACGCGGGTGACCACCTCGCCGTCGAGCTCGAGCACGAGCCGCAGCACGCCATGGGCGGCCGGGTGCTGGGGGCCGAAGTTGATGCTGAAGTTGCGGAGGGTTTGCTCGGGCATTGGATGCGGTCCTGCCTAGAGCGAATAGCGAGTAGCGAGTAGCGAATAGGGATGCTGAGCCCGGGGGTGCCTCACTTCGTCTCTCCCAACTTTGTCTGGAGTGAGCGTATCAAGGCTCGGATCATGCGACCGATACATCGGCAGCGGTCATCAATGACTCTATCTTCTCGGCACCTGCCAAGCCGACTTGCTCGGCGATTATCAAGTGCGTCTCCAGCTCCTTGAGCGATCCTTGGGCTACGCGCAGAAACTGCACAAACGATCTCGTGCTCTCGCGACCGTGACCCTCCGCGATGTTCGCCGGCACTGATACCGAGCACCTACGAATCTGTGCTGTCATTCCGTACTGCTCGGTTTTGGGGAAGTCTTCAGTCAGCCGGTAACACGCCACCGAAAGCGAGATGGCCTTCTGCCAGACACCAAGGTCTCGATAACTTTGGATCATATGCTCGCTCAAGCTCTTTCCCCGATTCGCTACTCGCTACTCACTACTCGCTCACTTCGCTTTCTCATCCCCCGGCAGCACCGGCTGCGCCCCTTCCCACGGGCTCATGAAGTCGAACGAGCGGAACTCCTGGGTCAGCTTCACGGGCTCGTAGACGACCTTCTTCTGCTCGTCGTCGTAGCGCACCTCGACGTAGCCGGTCATCGGGAAGTCCTTGCGCAAGGGGTGGCCGCGGAAGCCGTAGTCGGTCAGCAGGCGCCGCAAGTCGGGATGGCCCGAGAACAGGATGCCGTACATGTCGTAGGCTTCCCGCTCGAACCAGTTGGCGGCCGGAAACACGTCCACGGCGCTGGGCACAGGCGTTTCCTCGTCGGTCTCGACCTTGACGCGGATGCGCAGGTTCTGGCGCGGCGAGAGCAGATGGTAGACCACATCGAAGCGCCGCTCGCGCTCGGGCCAGTCCACCCCGCAAATGTCGATCAGGCATTCGAACTGGCACCGCAGATCATCGCGCAGCAGCTTCAGCACCTTGGCGATCTCGTCGCGCCCGACGCCGATCGTCAGCTCACCGCGTGCGGTCGTGGTCCCCGTCAGCGTTGGGCCGAGGCGGGAGGTGAGGAACTCGGAGAGGTCGGTGAGGGGTGTGTCCATCTTCCTGTTCCCGAGCGAATAGCGAATAGTGAGTAGCGAATAGGGAAAAAGTGGCGCCACGGCTCTATCCCTGTTCGCTATTCGCTACTCCCTACTCGCTTCATCTCTTGATCGTCCCCGTGCGCCTGATCTTGCGCTGTAGCATCAGGATGCCGTAGACGAGCGCCTCGGCGGTGGGCGGGCAGCCGGGGACGTAGATGTCGACCGGCACCACGCGGTCGCACCCACGCACGACGGCGTAGGAATAGTGGTAGTAGCCGCCCCCATTGGCGCAACTACCCATCGAGATCACGTAGCGTGGCTCGGGCATCTGGTCATAGACCTTGCGCAGGGCCGGCGCCATTTTGTTGGTGAGTGTGCCCGCGACGATCATCACATCCGATTGGCGGGGCGAAGCGCGCGGCGCAAAGCCGAAGCGCTCGACGTCATAGCGCGGCATCGAGGCCTGCATCATCTCGACCGCGCAGCAGGCGAGCCCGAAGGTCATCCACATCAGCGAGCCGGTGCGCGCCCAGGTGATGAGATCGTCCGTCGTGGTGACGAGGAAGCCCTTGTCGGCGAGCTCGTTGTCGATGTCCGTGAAGAACGGATTGGCCGGGCCCTTGGCGCCGGCCCCGCCGCGTGCTTCGCCCGGCTGCTCGAAAGTCGGGTCCCATGGCAGCGTCAATCCCATTCGAGCGCACCCTTCTTCCATTCGTAGATGAAGCCGATCGTCAGCACGCCCAGAAACACCATCATCGCCCAAAATCCAATGGTCCCGACCTCCTTGAAGGCAACCGCCCAGGGAAACAGGAAGGCGACCTCGAGGTCGAAAATGATGAAGAGGATCGAGACGAGGTAGAACCGCACGTCGAACTTCATCCGCGCGTCGTCGAAGGCGTTGAACCCGCACTCGTAGGCCGAGACCTTTTCTGGGTCGGGGTTGCGAACGGCGACGAGGAACGGCGCGATCATCAGCGCCAGCGCCAGCGCCAGCGCGATCCCGATGAAGATCGCGAGTGGGAGGTAGGCGGAAAGAAGTTGGCTCATGGGCGTCTTCCGGCTGGAGTCGCGCAGACGATAACGATTGAAGCCCGAGGGCTCAAACCACATGTCGCCGCACGCCGCCTTATAGCTGGCCGTCCAGGCGAGCGCACGGGGAAACTCGACTGCTAGCCCGCCCCGATCCATGAGCCGCATGGCAATTCTGCAGCGAGCCTCTTGCAACCGTCCGACCGTTGGTGTGTCATGCGTTGCGTGGTCGGTTGAGTGTCGGACGAGGTGTGCGCATGGCGACGGGTTTTGTCTTCCACGAGCTCTACATGTGGCACAACACCTGGAACTGGGCGGGCCTGTTCCCGCCGAGTCTGACCGTGCAGCCGGGCGAGCATATGGAGAACCCGGAGACGAAACGCCGGCTTCGCAATCTGGTGGAGGTCTCGGGTCTGCTCGACCATCTCGTGCAGTTGAAGCCGCGTTATGCGACGGACGACGAGATCGCCCGCTTCCACACCCGCGAGCACATCGCCGACATGAAGGCCAAGAGCGAAGTGGGCTATGCGGATGCGAGCGTCCTCACGCCCATGGGCAAGGGCAGCTACGAGATCGCGCTGCTGGCGGCAGGTGGTGCCATCGTCGCTTTCGATGCGGTGCTCGAAGGCAAGGTCGCGAACGCCTATGCGCTGATTCGACCGCCCGGCCACCACGCCACGGCCACGACTGGCATGGGTTTCTGCCTGTTCGGCAATGCGGTCGTCGCCATCCACCATGCCAAGGTCAAG